>QIBA01000047.1 GCA_003225175.1 Acidobacteriota bacterium | reverse complement strand
TTAGATCGTCAGCAACGTGCTTTGCAGTAACGAAATAAACGTACTTCAGTTCCGGGAAATGGCGACTCCGCACAGACACGAGAAACCCAGTCGCATTCAGATCACCATAGACCTCGCCGTCTTCGCTCCGATGAGTAACTTCGCCAACAAACGCCACACATTTTAGAACCTCTTTAGGAACGCGCACAGTCGGATCGTATGCCCTTTCGACGTGAAAATGCCCCGGCGATAGGGTTATAGTTTCGCGAATTGCTGTACCTACTGTCAAGGGATACTTACCCAGTCCTTGACGATTTGCCTTTTATTCGCCTATAATTATTCGGTGCGAGTTCTCGCCAGCGCGCCTCTCCACGTGACTCTGAGTGCAGGAATTCCAGATAACTCTGGTTTGAGCCAGTTTTCTGCGCCCGAGCGGTTCGCTTGCTCTTTCAGCCGATCCGGGAAGATTGAGGTCGCTGCGATAGTCGCATTCGATTCCTAGGGATCACGATGGGATATCCCTAGGGACCTTCAGGGATCTTGTGGGATTCGGAGGAATTTTGCGACTTACGGCAAGTCATCACCTGCCCTTTCGGCCACGCTGATAGAGATCGCGTAACGCCGTGGAAATTTCGGGGTTACGCTGTGGAAAATTCGGGGTTACGCCGGGGTTCACTTGGCACCGAAGTGCCCAAGAAATAACCGGGAAGATGCTGAATCGATTGGGTCTAAAAATCCTTTTCCGAATCCGCGAGTAACTACAAGATGTTCGATTGCTCATTTCGCTGCAATCGAAATTGTAGAAATTCTGGCGCATGCCGAGTCTAAGTCCTGTAAATGACCGATCTTACACAAATTGAGAGCGGAAGGGGTGCGCAGGTGGATGTGCCGCAGGCGCTGGCTTGGGCGCATCCGCTGGTGCAGGAGTGGTTCGTATCAAAATTCGGCACTCCCACTGAGCCACAAGAACAAGGTTGGCCTTACATCCTTTCCGGACGTTCTACCCTCATTGCGGCACCTACCGGATCCGGTAAGACCCTCGCTGCCTTTCTCGCCTGCATTGATCGCCTCGTCCACAAGGCTGTCACCGGTCAGCTCGAGGGCAAGATTGAGGTCGTTTACGTCTCCCCTCTGAAAGCCCTCGGCAACGACATTGCTACGAATCTGGAGCGTCCCCTGGCGGAGATTGCTCGCCTTGCCGGTGAGCGCGGCTTCCTTATGCCGCAGATCCGCACTTTTGTGCGCACCGGCGATACGCCTTCCGCCGACCGGCAGCGGATGCTCAAGTCCCCACCTCACATTCTGGTCACTACTCCTGAGTCTCTGTACATTCTGCTCACGGCGGAAAAGAGCCGCGAGCTGCTGCGCGATGTCGAGACCGTGATCGTGGACGAGATCCATGCCATTGCCGACGACAAGCGTGGCGCGCATCTGGCCATCTCGCTGGAGCGCCTGGACGTGCTCGCGCATCGCAAGCCGGTGCGCATTGGGCTCTCAGCGACGCAGAAGCCCATCGAACTGGTAGCCAAATTTCTCGCGGGTGCCTCCGGAGAGCCCGAAGTTGTAAACGTAGGCCACAGGCGTCGGCTCGACTTTGCTGTGGAAGTTCCTCCGAGTCCACTCTCGGCGGTGATGACGCATGAGATGTGGGACGAGGTCTATGACCGTCTCGCGCAACTCACCGAGCAGCATCGTTCCACGCTGATCTTCGTCAATACGCGCTCCCTGGCAGAGCGCATAGCGCACTGTCTGGCCGACCGAATTGGGGAGGATGCAGTGGCAGCGCACCACGGCAGCCTCTCGCGCAAGCTGCGCTTGCATGCCGAGTCCCGTTTGCGGAAGGGCGAATTAAAGGCTCTGGTGGCCACAGCTTCCCTGGAACTCGGTATTGACGTCGGACACATCGACCTTGTCTGCCACATCGGCTCGCCGCGCTCTATTGCCGTGATGCTGCAGCGCATCGGCCGCGCCGGACACTGGCGCGGAGCCATTCCCAAAGGCCGCATCTTCGCCACAACGCGCGACGAACTGATCGAATGCGCAGCACTTGTGCGCGCCATCGAAGCGGGAGAACTCGACGCGCTCATGGTTCCTGAAGCTCCGCTTGACGTGCTGTCCCAGCAGATTGTTGCTATGTGCGCTGCCGATGATTGGCTCGAGCAAGAGCTGTTCAACGTACTCCGCCGCGCGTATCCCTATCGCACCCTTGCTGAGAGCGACTTTGAAGAGATCGTGACCGTTCTTTCGGACGGCATCGCCGCCAGTCGGGGACGCTACGGAGCGTACCTGCATCGCGATCGGGTCAATGGCATTCTCAAAGGCCGCCGCGGCAGCCGGATGATCGCTGTGACAAATGGCGGTGCCATTGCTGACAATTCCTTATATACGGTCGTAGCATTGCCCGAAGAGGCGGTGGTCGGCACCCTCGACGAAGACTTTGCGGTGGAAAGCCAACGTGGCGATGTAATGCTCCTGGGCAGCACCAGTTGGCGGATCCATCGCGTCGAGTCCGCTGGACGTGTGGTGGTTGAAGACGCTCAGGGAGCTGCTCCGACAATTCCCTTCTGGCGCGGCGAGGCTCCAGCGCGGACGCCGGAGCTATCACATCAGGTCGCGGCCATCCGCGCCGAAGTGGACGAACGCACGCCTAACGTTACTCCGGTAGGCATCTCCCAGAACATTCCCGAAGTGGCATCGGCCGTCGCCTGGCTAAAAGACGAATGCCACATGGACGACTCTGCTGCCGAGCAGATCGTCGAGTACATCGTCACAGGGCGCGCGGTGCTGGGTGCTGTACCCACGCAAAGCACGCTCATTGCCGAGCGCTTCTTCGACGAAGGCGGCGGCATGCAGCTGGTGATTCACGCTCCGCTGGGGGCACGCATCAACAAGGCGTGGGGACTGGCGCTGCGCAAGCGCTTCTGCCGCTCCTTCAACTTCGAGCTGCAGGCTTCAGCCACCGAGAACGGCCTGAACATCGCTCTCGCCGAGCAGCACAGCTTTCCACTCGCCGATGTCTTCGAGTTCCTGCGTGAAGAAAGCGTGCAGGAAGTGCTGGAACAAGCGGCACTCGACTCGCCCATCTTCAAAACCCGCTGGCGCTGGGACGCCGGACGCGCGCTTGCGCTGCTTCGCTACCGTAATGGGAAGAAGATTCCTCCCCAGATTCTGCGCATCCGCTCCGACGATCTTCTAGCCTCAGTGTTCCCCGATGTGGCTGCTTGCCAGGAAAACATCGAAGGCGATATCAAGATTCCCGATCATCCGCTGGTTCGCGAGGTCATGAAAGATGTCCTTACTGAAGCGATGGACATCGATGGCCTGAAGAATTTGCTGCGCGGCATCTCGAATGGCTCCATTCACCTGCTGGCGGTGGATACGCCGGTGCCTTCACAGTTCTCGCACGAGATTCTGAACTCGGCGCCCTATGCCTATCTGGACGATGCCCCGCTGGAAGAGCGCCGCGCGCGAGCCGTGGAGATGCGGCGCACGCTTCCCGATTCGGTACTGCAGGAAGTCGGAGGCCTCGACCTGAGCGCCATCGAACAGGTTCGTGACGAAGCCTGGCCCGACGTCCGCGATGGGGACGAGCTGCACGATGCTCTGCTGACACTAATTGCGCTGCCAGAAAACCTTAAGGAAGGTGAGGCGCTGCCTTCTGAAAGCCTTGTGGCACAGCCGCCCTCGGCTGTGTCTCTGCCCAAAGCAGGCTCCAGCGAGAATGCCTGGAATACAGTGTCCTGGAGTGGCTTCTTCTCTGAACTCAAGCAGCAACGTCGCGCCGCTCGTGCTCGCGTTGCAGGCCGCTACTTCTGGGTAGCCGCTGAGAAGCTAACCAGCTTCCGCGCACTCTATCCCGATTCGGAACTAGAATTCCCAATCGAATCCGCCGAACGTGAAGTGCCAGGCGCAGACGATGCCCGACTTGCCATGGTGACTGGCTGGATGATGCACTCGGGCCCACTCACCGCTCAGCAACTCGCCGAAGCGCTACATCAGCCGGCAAACGAAATCGACATCGCTTTGCTCCGCCTCGAGGCTAAGGGATCTATCCTGCGCGGCAAATTCGCCCGTCATGACGGAGTCACTGAGTGGTGTGACCGTCGACTGCTGGCGCGCATTCACCGTCTAACACTCGGAGTTCTGCGAAAACAGATTCAGCCCGTAACTCCGGCCCAGCTCATGCGCTGGCTGCCACGCTGGCAGCACGTTGCTGCAGGCACACAGTTAAACGGCCAGCGCGGTCTGCTCGAAGTCTTGCGGCAGATGCAGGGGTTTGAAATTCCGGCCAATGCATGGGAGAAGCAGATTCTGCCGCAACGCATCAGGGACTACGATCCCAAGGACCTCGACCACCTCTGCCTTACGGGGGCCGTGGGCTGGGGCCGGCTCTCGCCACATCCGGCCACGCTCGAAGCCACCTCGGAGAGCACTCGCCGCGTAGTCCCGACCAGCGTTGCGCCGGTCACATTCTTTTTGCGTGATGAGTCCGACTGGATGACATCGGTCCGTTCGCAGCAACCAAACGCGATCGAGCGCTGCTTGAGTCCGGTGGCAAACGAAGTGTTCGCCTATCTGCAATCGCGCGGTGCGTCGTTCTTCACGGACATTGTGCGTGGAACGGGAAAGTTGAAAGCGGAAGTTGAAACTGGTTTGTGGGAGCTCGTTGCTGCTGGTGTAGTCACTGCAGATGGCTTCGATAACCTCCGCACGCTTGTGGCCCCACGACGCTCAACCGCAACTGCACGTGCACGCCGTCCGCGCCACAGCGCCGGGCGCTGGACGATCATGCATACGGAACCGGCGCGCGATCATGCTGCCGCGCTCGAAGCGACCTGCCGCATGCTGCTGGATCGCTATGGTTTGGTCTTCCGCGAGCTGTTGGCGCGAGAATCGGTTCTCCCAAAATGGCGCGAACTGCTGCTGACCTTCCGCCGCCTCGAAGATCGCGGTGAGGTGCGTGGCGGCAGATTCGTCTCGGGCTTCATCGGTGAACAGTTCGCGCTGCCCGAAGCCGTCGAATCGCTGCGCGCGATGCGCAATGCTCAGCCCTCGGGAGAAACCATCACCGTGTCTGCGGCGGATCCGCTGAACCTCGCCGGCATCATCGTGCCTGGAGAGCGCGTGCCCGCGATCTCAGGACACAGCGTCAGCTTCCGCGACGGATCCCTGGTCGAAGAGGCTGGACCGAGTCCCGTGATGCAAATCCTTGCCGCTCGTGACACTGCAATTCGGAGCGCGAGTGGCGACTGAACAACAGCCGCGCGAATCGTCTTCGGGCGAACCGCTGGTCGAGGACGTCGATTACTACATCGAGAACGGTCTGTATGTTTTTACAGAACACTATCTACTGAAGCGGGGATACTGCTGCCAGTCGGGATGCCGTCATTGTCCCTATGGGTTTCGAATTGGGAATTATGAGCAAAAGTAAAAGGGCGGCTTTCAGGCCGCCCTTGCTGAGTGGATGGGTTTAGTGAGTCGTGCCGCTGTTGTTGATGGCCGAAGCACCGATCTTAATGTGGTCCTTCACCTTCATGCCATTGGCATTTTCCTTGGCGATGCGCACGGCTTCCTTGCGGTCTTTCGCGGAGTTCGCCGTGCCCGTCAGTTCAATGACGCCCTTGTCGCTCGAGCTGACGCTGACGCCGGAGAGATTCGGATTGGCCTGGAGGGCCGACGTAATCTTGCTCTGAACGTCGGAGCTTCCGTTCATGTCACTCTGCGGCATTCCCGAACTGGAACTCGAAGCGCCGGACTGGCTGCTGCTCGACGGATTCGTGCTCTGGTTGCTGGATGACGAGGAGCTGGATGAGGGATTGGAGCTCTGGTCAGTGGAGCTGGAGGGTGAAGTCGCGCTTCCCGAAGTCGAGGGCGAAGTGCTCTGCGAACTGCTGGAAGACGACGGAGACGAGCTTGACGACGGTGAGCTTTGATCAGACTGCGGTAAAGTCGACGTGCTGGAACTGCTCGGCGATGAACTGCTCGGCGAGGCGCTCGACTGGCTGCTGCTCGGAGTCGTGCTCGATTGGTCGCTGCTGCTCGAACTCGGCGCAGCCGACGTCGACGACGAAGAGGAAGGAGTCTGGCTACTGGATGGTAGCTGATCCGAGCTCGACGGCTGTGCCGACGTTGGATTCTGCGACGTGCTCTGGGCAGCAGATGGAGATTGCTGTTGGTCCGGGAAGGTCTTCGGAGTCGTTGTCTGCGACGCTGTGCCTTGAGCCAGCGCGAATCCAGCGCTCATCGCGATTACCATTCCGAGCCGATAGAGATTTTTCTTCATTACTCAATTCCTCCTGCTGATGTGGTGATTGATGATTGCCTGCCCAGAACGAAGTGCGCTCTTGAGCGCCCTACAGACAAAGAATTAGTGACAGCAGGCCCATGGGTCGCAGTCAGTGAGATGGCGCTGTATTGGCTTCGGTTGACTAAACGGTAAGTTTTCGAGAGCTGCTCAAGCACTGCCCGCAAGGGGTAAGCCGCCAAAGCCGGCTAACTGCCCTGGGGTGTTAAGAAAGGCATCTTAGTCATTCGAAACAAATCCTCGAAAGTACCTCAAACACTGAGGGTTGGCATAATCTCAGATACTCACGGTCTGCTCCGTCCTAAGGCCTTAGAAGCTCTGTGTGGAGTGGATGCCATAGTGCACGCCGGGGACATCGGCGACGCTGCGATCCTCGATCAGCTCCGCCAACTTGCGCCTGTGGCCGCAGTGAGAGGAAACATCGATACTTCCGCCTGGGGCAGGAATCTTCCCGAAACGGAGATGCTCGAGATCGGCGGTGTCAGTCTTTACGTATTGCATAACGTGCAAGAGCTCGACCTCAATCCGGGCGTTGCAGGATTTGCTGCCGTAATCTTCGGCCACTCCCATCAGCCGCTGATCGAGCGGCGAAAAGGCGTTCTGTTTTTCAATCCGGGGAGCGCCGGCCCGAGAAGATTCAGCCTTCCCATTTCTGTAGGAATATTGACGATTGCGGACGGAACGATAGTGCCGCAGGTGATTGATCTGACAAAGTAGAGACGCCGCATGCTGCGTCCCTGCTGAATCAATCAACCCGAATCGTTCCCGAACCGGTACTTACCTGGAGCAGAGTGCCGCCGCCGTTCACGGTTCCCTCGATGTGGTTCTTTTTCAGGACACCCTGCATCGTGACGGGATGATGGACTTCAACATTTCCGGAACTGCTGCGAGCGTCAATATTGAACTTGGCATCGGATGGCAATTTCACCTGCACCTCTCCTGAGCCGGTATGAATACGCCAGTCGGAGGCCATCTTGCCCTGCACTTCGACATCGCCGCTGCCGGCGCCAGCTTCCAGTCCTCCAGAGACATTGCGCAGGTGAATGTTGCCGGAACCTGTTTCGGCACGAACAGAGCCTGAGGCGGTCTGCTCGAAGGTGATATCGCCAGAGCCGGCACGCGCGTCGAAGCCTCCTGCAATCCCGGTCGCAACCGTGTTTCCGCTGCCGGTTTCCGCGGACGTGCGTCCCTGGACGTTCTTGATCTCGAGGTTTCCGGAGCCGGCGTTCGCACGCACTTCGGCGCCAACATCGCGGACAGTCACATTGCCGGATCCGGTGCTCGCGCGCACAGGTCCGTTCACTTCACTTACATGCTGATCGCCCGAGCCGGTGCGAGATTGGACCGATGTGTCCTTGGGAACGGCGATGTCATAGCTGATTGAAACGTTGCGCAGAGCCTCATCCTGAATGTGACCGATGCGGATGCTGTTCCCATTCTGGTCAATCGGCGGATTCTGCTCCAGCCGTTTTACGCGCTCTTCGGCGGACAGTCCACCCGAGCTGAACCAGGAGCTGCCAGCCTTGATGTGCCCCTGGACTACGACGGAACTGGAGTCACCGGGATGCACAGTAATGTTGCCCGAACCGCTTTGCACGTCGAGATCGACGTGACCGCTGACCTTCAATGTGCGTTCGAAGTGTCCTTCTGCTTCTGCGTAGGCCGCAGAACTGAAGGTCAGGACCAGAATGACCGCTGAGATTTGCAGTTTCCTGTTCATGTATTCCTCACAACTTCCTGAATTGGACTGTGGAGCCGCCGTTTTGTGAGCGAGTATCGACGTACAAAAGGACCGCGGGAATCGCGGTCCTTGGAGAAAACTTATTGCAGTATGACTTTATCGTCCTTCTTCAGGCCAGCCAGAAGCTCAGTCTTTGCGCCATTGGAAATGCCAACGGTAACCGGAACCTTTCTCTTGCCGTCTTTGCCTTTAGGATCTGGAACTTCAACCAAGGCTTTCTTGTCCTTGTCGTAAATGATCGAATTTTCCGGAATGATCAGCACGCCCTTGTGCTCTTCCAGAATGACCTCAGCGTTGGCCGTCATGAGCGCTTTAAGTTCACCTCCGGAGTTGTCGATGGAAACTCGCACCTGGAAGGTGGTCACGTTGTCTTTCTCAACCCCCATCGGCGCGATCTTTGTGACTTTGCCACTGAAGCTCTTGTCTTTGAACGACTCAACTTTGATGCGAGCGGGCTGTCCGAGATAGACCTTGCCGATATCGCTTTCGTCGACTTTGCCGTCGACATAGACCTGCTTCATGTCGCCAAGGGTCATGACCAGCGTCGCCGAGGAACCTAATACCAGAATGGAACTTACCGCATCTCCGACTTCTACATCGCGGGAGAGGATGATGCCATCAATCGGTGCGACGATCGTCGCATAATTCAATTGCTCAGCAGCGCGCGCGAGAGATGCCTTATATTGCGTCACTTGGGCCTGAGCCTGCTTTACCTTTGCCTGGTTAACGATCAGCTGCGCGCGCGCGATGTCGCGCTTGTTCATCGCCATCTCATAGTTGCGCTGAGCGTCATCGAGCGCTGACGCCGAAACTACTCCTTCTGAGGCCATGCTTTTAGCTCGCTCGTAAGCACGTTGCAAAGTGGGAACGTCCACGCCAGCGGCATCGACCCGGCTGCGCTCGACATCGGCTTCAGCAGCGCGAAAATTAGCTTCTGCCGCGCTGAGCTGAGCCTCGTTCTCACGCACCTGGGCCTCAAGCTCTTCCTTATCCAGTTCAGCGAGAACCTGGCCCTGCTTCACGCGGTCGCCAGCGTCGACCAGCAACTTCTTCACGATACCGCTGGCTTTGGACTTAACTTCAACCTTAGTAATCGGCTGTACTTTGCCGGTAGCCACGACGCTCTTGGCCAGATCGCCCTTTTCAACCATTGCGATCTTCGTAGGATCAATCTTTGTATTGCTGCTGGTCGCCTTGGTGACTATGCCTCCAATAAGGAGGACAACAAATAATCCCGTTCCGATCCACCAAATACGTCGTCTCTTCTTTTTATGATTAGAATTGCCGTTCGCCACTTCTTCCTCCAACCCCATTCATGGCTTCATACGCGCGTAATCAGCCCCGAGTTCCTCAATATTAATTCTGATGGATCCAGAGTGCCCGCGCGGACACACAAAGGCAATGCACCTTAGACCTGAAAATCGCATAAAAGTAAGCACCTGACTAAGAATTTAACTCTAGGATTTCCTTAGGATTCCGGTTGCGGCATTCCCAATACGCGCCAATCCCGGCCATTCTGCACCTGAGCTAAGTAGCTGCCGATGCTAGACTAAGCAACGATGGCGCCTCTGGTGCTCCTTCGCATTCTGGTAGTCGTGCTGCTGGTGGCCTTGAACGCCTTCTTTGTGGCTGCCGAGTTCGCCATCGTAAGCGTCCGCGATACGCGCATTCAGCAGCTCATCGATGCCCGACGAGTCGGCGCCCGCACCGTTCAACGGCTGCAGCAGCGGTTGGACGACTTTCTGCCGGCGGTGCAGTTTGGAGTCACGCTCGCCAGTCTGGCTTTAGGCTGGATTGGGGAGCCAGCAGTGGCCCAACTGCTCCTTCGTCCTCTGGCAGGACTGCCCCACGCCGTAGTGTATGCACACACCGGCGCGGTAATCATTGCGTTTGTTCTGATCACCTACTTTCACGTCATTTTAGGCGAACTGGTTCCCAAGTCGTTGGCGCTGCAACGTGCAGAACAAGTTGCTCTGTCTGTCGCAGGGCCAATGGACGTCTTCATCACCATCTCGCGTCCATTACTGCACCTCATGACGCGCTCGGCCAACGCCGTGCTCAGGCTCTTCGGCTCACGACTGATGCGGGAGGGCGGAATGCATTCTCCGGAGGAGCTGAAGCTGATTCTGACCTCCAGCCGTCGTCTCGGCCTGCTGCCTCCGCTACAGGAGGAGATCATGCACCGCGCGCTGGAGCTGGAGAACATGACCGTGCGAGAGATCCTTGTACCACGCCAGAACATATTCTCCCTGCCTGCGGATATGACGCTCGAAGATGCCATGGCGCGCGTCGTTGAGGATCAACACTCGCGAATCCCCGTTTACGATCCCGCTTTGGGCAAAGAACACATTGTCGGCATGCTCTATTCCAAGGACCTATCGCGCTTCATGCACTTGCGCATTTCGGCGCGAGCACGACCACTCCCGCCGGAAGTCACATTGCGCGTACGACACATCATGCGCGACGTTCTTGTTGTTCCCGAAACAAAACCGGTGATCGATCTATTGGCGGAATTCAGACAGCGCAAGCGTCACCTCGCCATCGTTGTGGATGAGTATGGATCGACGGTTGGTCTCGTCACGGTCGAGGACGCCCTTGAACAGATCGTCGGCGAGATTGAGGACGAGTTTGATGTCACCGTCCAGCCCCATCTGCTCGACACCGGAGCATTGGTTCTGGAAGGCGGCGCGAACGTTCGCGATCTCGAGTCGCACCTGCGCATTCGCCTGCCCCGCGATGAAGGCTTCGAAACTTTAGGGGGCTTCATCATGTGGCGCCTTGGACGTTTGCCGCAGACCGGCGATTCGGTCGAGTTCGAAGCACGCCGCTACACCGTCCTTCAGATGTATGACCGTCGCGTCCTTCAAGTTAAGGTCGAGGCGCTCAGCACACCAGAACCTCAAGCGGAAGAACAACCTTCTCTCTTCCATGAATCCTAGAGCAGCGTCAGGAAACGGCGCATGATTCGGCTGATCGTCTCCCGACTTGTGTACACCCTGCCCGTACTGTGGCTGGTGGTCTCGGTTGTCTTCCTGCTGATTCACCTGGTACCCGGCGATCCGATTCAAGCCATGCTCGGCGAAGGAGCGGCTAGTGCTGATATTCAGGTAGCGCGCCATGCATATGGGCTCGATCAGCCAATAGGAAAACAATATCTGCAGTACTGGAAGGGAGTCCTGCACGGACGATTGGGGCAATCCATTCGACTGAATCAGGATGTTGGCCGCGTCATCTGGGAGCGCTATCCATACACGCTGCGACTGACAGTTGCGGCTCTCGTCGTGGCACTCCTTCTGTCGATTCCTGCAGGGGTGCGTTCCGCGCAACGGCGCAATCGCTGGGACGATCGCTTACTGAGCGTCGTAAGCCTTTTCGGCCTATCGTTTCCCAATTTTGCACTCGGGCCGATTCTGATTCTGTTCTTCGCCATCAAGCTTGGCCTGCTTCCAGTTTCAGGAGCCGGAACATGGGAGCACTTAGTATTACCTGCCGTCACGCTGGGAGGCGCACTGGCGGCAATCCTCACGCGAATGGTGCGGACCGCCATGCTCGAGGAGTTGAGTCAAGACTATGTACGCACCGCTCGCGCAAAAGGCTTGAGCGAGAGCAAAGTGGTCTACAAGCATGCCCTGCGCAATGCGATGATTCCCGTGCTCACAGTCCTCGGCCTGCAATTTGGCTCACTTCTCGCGGGCGCCATAGTCACGGAGACGATTTTTTCGTGGCCTGGAATTGGACGCCTGACTATCAGCGCAATCAGCAGCCGCGACTACTTTCTCGTTCAGGGTTGCATCCTCGCGATTGGACTTACATACATAGCCGTGAATCTTCTAACCGATGTCCTATATGCGGTGGTGAATCCGCGAATTCGGCAGTAAGGAGGCAGTGATGTACGTGGATCCTCCTGCCTCGGCCGAATTCTGACTTAATACTGTTTCACTCTTGCATAGATCGGGTCAGCATGAATCGAGTCGTGACAGGAGCATCTCTCCAAGCCAGACCATTTTCAAATCCACGATCTCAAACTCTACGAAAGACCGCCATCAGCATCATTCCAATGGGCTCAAATCTTCCCAAGCAGTGCAACAGGGGCGGAGCTACGTGAAATCGATGTTGTTCTTCCCTCAGTCCGTATTCATGGAGAAAGCCCGATAACTCAGCGCGAGTAAATTGATGAACCTGGTAGTTCAGATATGAGTCAGCGCCAGTCAAATGGTGCAACCGAGGGAAACAATGGAACGCACGTGGATTGCGATAGATGAAGCCTTCCAGGCTTCGCAGCAAACTGTGCCGGTTTGGAACCGAGAGGACGAGAATTCCGCCTCTCATCACACGAGCGCAAATACGCGACAACGCACTTCGCATATCGTGAAGAAACTCGAGAACGGACAGACACAAAACTATGTCATAGCTCTCTCGCTCGTAGTTCCCTTTTGCGGAACTGCTGCGAAGCCATTCCAGGCTGACCTGCTTGCGCAAACCGGCGAGTTGATCGCGCGCAGCAAGAATCATGCCTTTGCAGCTGTCGACTCCCGTGGCCTGTAGGCCAAGATCGGCTGCATCTTTCAACAGGATGCCGCTCCCACAACCGAAGTCGAGAAGCCTGATCGTCGTCACCGGACGGTTCCGTCTAAGCAGTTCCTCACCGATAATTTCGCGAACCAGGCTGCGGCGCTGAGCGTAGCTCCCGCTCTGGTAGCAATCAGCCAAAGCACCGGCGTGCCGCTCAAAGAACGCTTCAGCCGACGTCTCCGACGTTGGACTTAAGACAGCGCCATTGTCGAAGCGGGCAGAGTTGCGCCGGGAAACGACAGGAAACGACTCCTTTGAAGATTCAGCATCTAAGTGTGAGTAGGACGGTGTCATCGAGTCGAGTCGTATGTGGTGGGCGTTAGGAGTTGCGATTTGGGTTCTCTTGTTTATCGTCGTGCTCTCTCTATGCCGCGCCGCCGCAGAATCCGACCGCAGGATGCACGAAACAACGCCTCAGCGCACCACCCGCCGTAATAAGGCTGCTTGAACAAACGAGCGTTATCTTCTCAATTCAGACCTGGGGTGAATTGGTGTAATAACCTTTCGCGAGCTGGGGATAATATCCGTAATAGTACGATCCGGATGAACGTGGGCTAACTCCATTCACGACGATGCCTAACACTGGGATGTTAGCCTGATTCAACACATCACAGCTTCGAGCGAGTGCATCGGTCGGGGTCTGTCCGGAACGAATCACCAGCAGCACAGAATCAACTTCCTTTGAAAGGCGCACCGCATCCGTAGCCGCGATAATCGGCGGTGTATCGAGAATTACGTAATCGTAGCGCTCACGCCATGATTCCATAATTGCACGCATTCTGTCCGAACCAAGCATCTCAGCCGTCATCGCCGGCGAACTTCCCGCCGCTACGATGGATAGATTTGCCACGCCTTCGATTTTGTGAATAACACATTCTTCACCGGCTCCGCCTGAAAGAAGATCGCTCAGCCCCGGCGTGCCGGCAATTCCAAATTCCCGATCCAGTCCAGGCTTGCGAAGATCCGCGTCAACTAGCAGTACAGCCTTGCCTTGTTGGGCGAGGACAACCGCGACGTTCGCAGCGGTCATCGTCTTACCCTCAGCGGGTAGCGGACTTGAAACCAGCAACGATTTCAAATCACGAGACGCCAGCAGAATCGACGTTCCAAGAGAGCGATACGCTTCCGCGATAGCAGTGCGAGGTTCAGTCAAACTGAGGACTTGAGGTGCTTCGCCAACTTTCGAAGTGAGCAATCGCGGCGAACCACGATGTTGCGGAATAATTGCCAACGACGGCATTGCCGTAAATGATTCAACGTCCGCCGGGTCACGAAGAGCACGATCCATGCTTTCCCTGAATCCGATCACTGCTGCGCTGAGAAGAAATCCCAGAAAGAGGCCTAAGTAACTGCTGCGTGGAAGATAGGGCGAGACCGGCAGTTCGGTGGCCTCAGCCGGATCTATCAGCCGGACATTTGTCGAGCGGAGGCCGGCGGCAACGCCGGCCTCTTTCATGCGTTCTTCAAGGTTATCGTAGAGCTGGCGGTTTGCTTCGGATTCCCTTCTTAGTAGTCCATATTGAATGGCGCTCACATTTAATCGATTGGCTTCGACTTTTTGCGCCTCAAAGGCGGCCCGCAGCTTCTGCTCCCGCCGCGATGCAACCTGATATTCAAGCTCGGCTCTTGCCTGCAATCTCTTGAGTTCTGTCTGAATACTCAGGTTTATCGCATTGATGCGATTCGTCAGCTCTATAACCTTTGGATGGTTGGGACCGTACGTAGTTGTGGCCTGCGCGTATTCGTTTTTCAGTTCAGCTTCACGCAGGCGAAGACTCTGCAGCGCCTCTCCGCTTTTGTTTTCGCCGATGCGATCAAGGCTACCCGCCGCAATTGCCTGGTACGAGGCCTCCTTCTCCATGCGATCTTCTTCCGCGGCCGTCAGCTGCTTGTTCAGTTCATTGAGCTTGCTGGTAACAACATTTTGCTTGTCGTCGACCATGAGGATGTTATGTTCCCGCTCGTACGCAACCAGCTTCTGCTGAGATTCCTCAACTGTCGCGCGCAACTCAGTCAGTTGTGCCGAAAGGAATTTGGCTGCGCGATTTGCGGCCTCATAGCGGGAGCGGATATTGTCGTCGATAAAAACGTCGACCAGAGTATTTACGATTCTGGCGTTTAGATCGCGATATCTGCCCGTGAAGCTCACCTCAACCACTCGCGTGTTCTTGATCGTCTTCACCGAGAGTCCGGAGAGAAGCGCCTGCACGGCTATGCTCTCCGGGGCAGGTGCAATCTCACGAAGAGAGGCAAACTGCCGGTTTGCATCGCGCATGAACTCGGCATTATGCGCCAGGTCCAGCTTGCGAACTACAACCTCAGCAAGGCTACGGCTTGCGAGAACACGGATCTGCGTTTCCAGACTGACGCTGTAATCGTCAGCGTCCCCCAGCGCTGAAGCAAAGGCCTTGTTAAGTGGCACGGTGGCGTTACTGTCGCGATCAATCGCGATGTTTGTGGTCGCACGATAAAGGCGAGGCTGGCGCATCGCGTAGAGCACACTCACCGACACCGATAGCGAGGTACAGCCCAGGATGATCCAGACATGCTTATGCAGCAGGCGCACTACACGCTGAACCGGATTTAGAGGAACAAGCCGCGCCCAACCGTAATGAATGCCCTGGGACGCAGGTGTGTTTTGAGCAGAGAGCTCTGCTGGGTTCGACTTAATCAGCTCGCGCGCGTCCATCGTGGTGTAGTCCCTGGCATAGTGAACATCGGACAGGACTCAGATGGAAAGCGGAACTACACCCAAAGGTCCTATCGTCCGAGGACCGAAAAGGTACTCTTGTGATTGAATTTATTCAAGTCCCGATTTTTGCGATTACGAATTGCCCGCAAGCGACGAATCTTGCTGCGTCTTTGCTATTTGCCATCGCCGTGTTTCATCAGCCGGGAAGCTTCAGCTCATCCAGGTCCAGGAACTGGCGTAAGACTGGATCATCACTCTCGCTCATTCCCTTCATAGTCCCAAAATAGAGCGCTACGCCTTCGTGCAGGAAGAGCACGCGATCGGCGAGCTTGTGGGCGAGACGCATGTCATGAGTAACAACGATGCTGGTGAGTTTCAGCTGGAACTTCAGTTTTTTAATAAGGTCGCCAAGCAGCTGGGCCATCAGGGGGTCGACCATCGTCGTGGGCTCGTCGTACAGGATGCACTCGGGCTGAGCGGCCAAAGCACGAGCGATGGCCACTGAACGCTTCATGCCAGTAGAGAGGTCGGAAGGAAGAAGGTCGCGCATCGCTTTGACACCCACCATTTCAAGCAAGCCATCGACCACCTGAAATATCTGCTCTTCGTTCAGGTCCCGTCGTTCGCGTAGGGGGAAGGCTACGTTTTCTCCCACCGATAGCGAGTCGAAGAGAGCTCCGTTCTGAAAGACCATGGTTACTTTCTTGCGGATTCGTTCCAAATTGGGCTCGTCCATGCGGGTGATGTCTTCCCCGGCGACAATCACTTCTCCTTTATCCGCCTTCAGGAACCCCATGATGAGCTGCAGTGAGACCGACTTGCCGACGCCGCTGCGGCCCAGAATGCACATCGTCTGTCCGGGCAGAACGTCAAGGTTCACATGGTGCAACACAACCTGCCGTCCGAAGGCTTTGCAAACGTCTCTGAACTCGATGTACGGATGACCTTCCGGCAAGTTGCCGTTCATGTGAGCGAGATGATGTCCGTTGCTAGCCATGCTTCGTCTTTGCCATCGCTCGGGCGCGCTCCAGATCCTCGGGACTGTTCACGTTTAAGAACATTTCCGGAACGAAACCGGCGGCAATCAATTCATCTTCTTCAATGATGCGCGTACTCAGCCGTTCTAACAAGCGATGAATTGATGACCGCTGCAGAGACAATGCTTTGTCAATTTCGGGCAAGAGATCGCGATGATAAATGGCACACAGCGGCTGAAGTCGTGATTTCACGCGGGGGATCAGGGCTCGCTCCACGGCGCCAGTTCGGAGATCTGAGATCCATTTGAGCATGGCTGGCGTAACCAACGGCAAGTCAACTGCCAGTACCAGATTCCAATGAGTCGCGGAATTGCTCAGGGCCGCTTCAATTCCTGCCAGCGGCCCGAGACCTGGAACCTTGTCTGGCAGAACCGGCACCGGCAAGTTCTCTGGCACCACCGCACCAATGACGAAGACCTTTGAAGCCGCGCACTTCATTTGCTCGATGGCGTGGGTGAGCAAGGTACCGTCTTCCCATGGAATCCGGGCCTTGTCGCGACCCATCCGCCGGCTGGCGCCTCCGGCGAGAACGAATCCGGTGAGGTCATCAGAGAAGCTGTCAGCTTCGCTAGCCATGCGCTAAGCAACATACCTGAAAGCACCGCAAGACAAGGCTTTTGAACGGGAAAGCATCTCTTTCATGCTAAGATTCAGCTACTTTCCCCACCCGTACCCGGCCCTAATGGAACTCCGCCGACAACTCAGGATTGCCTTCATCTTCCTCTTCATCGTTGTGGCGATCAGCGTAACGGGCTATCGGATTCTCGGAGGTCCCTCGGTCACGCTACTCGACGCCCTGTACATGGCGATCATCACGCTGTCGAGCGTCGGTTATACCGAGATCGTCGACACCGCCCACAACCCAATGCTGCGGGCCTTCAACATCTTCGTGATCGTCTTCGGCGTGATGATCATGTTGTATGTGTTCTCGGTGGTGACCGCCTTCCTCGTCGAAGGTGAGATCACCAGCATTTTCTGGAGACGTAGGATGCTTAAGCGTATCAACGAGCTAAGAGATCATTACATCGTCTGCGGCCTGGGCGACACTGGGCGCCACGCAGTTGAGGAGCTGGCAAGGACTCATGCTCCGTTTGTGGTGATTGAGACCAATGAAGATCACATCAACCGAATGGTGAATGACGACAGCGGTCTCTACCGCGAGATGCTGTATCTCGTTGGCGATGCCACAGACGCCGACATGCTCGACAAGCTCGTCATCGACCGCGCCAAAGGCATGATCACCACGCTGGCCTCCGACAAAGAAAACCTCATCATCACGGTGTTAGCCCGGCAGAAAAACCCCGACTTGCGCATCGTAGCCCGCTGCATTGACCAGAAATTTGCTGAGCGACTGACGAAAGCCGGAGCCGACTCCACCGTTTCTCCGAACCAGATCGGAGGCATGCGCATTGCCAGCGAAGTACTGCGTCCCCATGTAGTGAACTTCCTTGACCTCATGCTCAAGGACAAGAGCCGCACGTTGCGGATCGAGGAAATCGAAATCCCTGAAAACTCAATCTGGATTGGCAAGCGCGTGGCCGACTTGCAATTGCGCGGTAGCTACAACCTATTACCCCTCGCAATCAAAGATGCATACCATGATGGAAAGAAGCACGGCTTTTGGGTGAATCCTCCCGAAAACGTCACCTGTCATGCGGGATTAGTCCTGATTGTGCTTGGCGATGCAAAGGACGTATGCAGCGCGCGAGAGCATGCTGCCAGCCGCGCTATGTATGCCAGGCCGTAACGTATGCCAGGCCGTAACTCAGCCCAGTAGAGACGCAGCATGCTGCGTCTCACTTACTTTGTTAGATTAGTGGAGATACTTCCATGACTTGGACCGAAACTTTTCATTGCGAGATTTGCGGCAAGCAGAAAGGTAGCGTGGACCATTGGTGGCTTGCCTGGACCGAACGCTACAGACCATTCGAGGATGCTCCCGAGCGTCCCCTGCTGAAGGTCTATCCCTGGGAGAACATGAGCGCACACGACACCGACGTGAAGCACCTGTGCGGACAGGCCTGCGTCCAAACCCTGGTAGCTCGCTGGATGAACACGAGTGTCGGAGTCACAACAGCTATAAGTGCAGCGAAACGAGCATAGGCATTCGGTATTCCTGCTTCGACGAAATCCCCAACTTCGGTTCGTATTCTCGGTTATATTTCTTTAGCTGAAACAAAGGACATCTACCCCGAATGCCTGCGACTAGCGGAACCACGACCGTTCTCCCAATCCAGACCACGCCGCAGAGCACGAACTACCGCGCGATGGCGATGGTCACCACTCTGTTTTTCATGTGGGGTTTTCTCACTTGCCTGAATGACATTTTAATCCCTCACTTGAAGAGCATCTTCGATCTGAACTATGCGGAAGTAATGCTCGTGCAGTTCGCCTTCTTCTCCGCGTATTTCGTCTTTTCGTTCCCATCCGGCAAGATCATTGATTTCTTCGGCTACAAGAAGGCGATGGTCGCGGGCTTGGTGACGATGGGACTCGGCGCGTTCATGTTTGTGCCGGCAGCCGCAGTTCCCTCGTTTCCGTTGTTTCTGGCTGCCCTGATTACGCTAGCGGCGGGCATGACGATCCTGCAAACATCCGCAAATCCGTATGTGGCGGTGCTGGGACCACCGCGAACGGCATCGAGCCGCCTGAATCTGACACAAGCCTTTAATTCGCTGGGCACGACTGTGGCGCCTACTTTCGGCAGCAAGTTAATCCTCGGAGCTGTGGCAGCTCCGGTCGCAGTCGAAGTCCTGCGAACGATGAGTACCCAGCAGTTACATGACTATCGCGTGGCGCAGGCAGCATCAGTAAAGGGACCTTACATTGGACTCGCAGTCGCGCTGTTTGTGTTGGCGGTCATTATCGGGTTTTTCAATCTGCCGAGGATCCAGTCTGCTGAGGCCCACGGAGTGGTGCATGACTCGGTCTGGCGGTATCGACACTTGGTTCTCGGTGCCGTTGCCATTTTCGTATACGTCGGCGCCGAAGTTTCGATCGGCAGCTTCTTGACTAATTATTTCAACCGCTCCGATATTGGTGGACTCAGTCTGCAAGACGCGGCTGACATGCTGAAGTATTACTGGGGCGGTGCGATGGTAGGGCGCTTTATCGGCTCGGCACTTTTACAAAAGATTAGTACAGGCGCACTCCTTGGCTTTAACGCGATCGTAGCGGCTTTGCTCGTAACTGCGTCGATGTTGAGCTTCGGCCACTTCGCCATGTGGACGATTTTGCTCGTCGGCCTCTTCAATTCGATCATGTTCCCGAGCATCTTCACACTAGGTGTCGACGGACTCGGACCCTTAACAGGAGATGGCTCTGCGTTGCTGATCGCAGCGATCGTTGGTGGAGCAATTGTTCCCGAGCTACAAGGCCTGCTTGCGGATCGAATTGGAATTCACCATGCGTTCATTCTGCCGGTGATCTGCTATCTCTATATCGCGTACTACGGATTCAGGGGCTCGAGGCACAGAGCCGCCGCGACAGCGGCCTAAGCGTTGGTAGGACGCAGCATGCTGCGTCCTTACCGGCCAGATCAGGCCTGCGGAAACGCTGGCGGTCCCAGTTCGGGAATCGCGAGAACATTTGGAGCGATCCAAGCCGCCTTCGCTGTCTGCCGTGGTGCGATAAACCGGAACAGCCGGCTACACTCCAGCCATGTAGCAAGCAGTTGCTGTGCCCAGGCACTTTCGGTAAGCAGGGCGTGGACACGCACCAGCATCTCCAATTGATGAAGCTGCTGGTAGGAGGGAATGCCTACTTCGACCGACTCCGTGTTCACCCGAGTTTCTGTGAGATTCGCGGGGTCGAAGATATAGGCCTTTCCGCCTGTCATTCCAGCGGCGAAATTGCATCCGATGTCGCCAAGCACGACGACGCAGCCGCCGGTCATGTATTCGCAGCCGTGGTCTCCGAGTCCTTCCACGACTGCGACGGCACCGGAGTTCCGAACCCCAAAACGCTCTCCCGCACGTCCTGCGGCGAATAGGCGTCCAGAGGTAGCGCCGTACAGAGCCACGTTGCCGAGGATCACGTTCTCGTTGGAGGCGGTCACCGCCGCTCCCCGAGGCTTAAGAATGATTGCGCCACCGGAAAGCCCTTTGCCAACGTAATCGTTTGCCTCGCCTTCAAGTGTGAGTTCCATTCCCTCAACGCAAAACGCGCCGAAGGACTGACCAGCGGCACCTCGGAATAAGAGACGAACTTCGCTGCTGTTTAGCCCTCGCGCGCCGAACTGACGCATCAGCTCTCCGGCAATCGCAGTACCGGCTGAGCGGTTCTGATTCCCAATCTGGAATTCGCGATCAAAGCTTTGGCCACGGCGAACAGTGGCGGCGATCTCGGCGCTCAGACCTAGTCCGAACGGCTCGTGATCGGACGGACGGTCATTTCGAGGCGTCATGCACCGGGGCGCATCGCCCTCGCTCCGGAAGAGCAACCGCGAGAGATCGAGCCTCCCGTCAGTCGAGACCTGTTGCAGCAGGTCGCACCTGCCGACCGCTTCGGAAATAGAGCGCAGGCCGAGCTCCGCGAGCAGTCGCCGCACGTCTTCAGCAAGGCGCATGAAGTAGGCGACCACATGCTCCGGCTTGCCGCGGAATTTGGCGCGCAGTTCAGGTCGCTGCGTGGCAATCCCGGCCGGACAAGTATCAAGATGACACTGGCGCGCCATGTCGCATCCGATTGCCACCAAGGCTGCAGTGCCAAAAGCGAACTCCTCTGCTCCAAGGAGAGCGGCGACTACAACATCGTGCGCCGTGCGCAAGCCACCATCGACTCGCAAACGGACGCGACTGCGCAGTCCATTGAGCATCAGCGTCTGCTGCGTCTCGGCCAGTCCGAGTTCCCAGGGCGCGCCTGCGTGCTTGATGCTGCTCAGCGGTGATGCGCCAGTTCCTCCGGCATGTCCTGAAACCACTATGTAATCGGCATAGGCCTTAGCAACGCCGGAAGCTACAGTTCCGATGCCCGCTTCAGACACCAGCTTCACGCCGACGCGAGCCTTGGGATTCACTTGCTTCAGGTCGTGAATCAGCTGGGCCAGGTCCTCGATGCTGTAAATGTCGTGATGTGGGGGAGGGCTGATCAACGACATTCCCAGTTGTGCATGGCGCAATCGGGCGATGAGTTCAGTCACCTTGGCGGCAGGAAGCTGTCCCCCTTCTCCGGGCTTCGAACCTTGGGCGATCTTGATCTCCAGTTCTTCAGCCTGCACCAGGTACTCGGCGGTGACTCCAAAGCGGCCTGATGCCACTTGCTTGACCTTGTTGTTCGCGTCGGGCTGGATGCGATAAATCTCCGGATCCTCCCCGCCTTCGCCCGTATTTGACTTGCCTCCGAGCAGGTTCATTGCCTGAGACAAAGTGCGATGCGCTTCGGGACTGATCGAACCCAGAGACATCGCGCTCGTGACGAAGCGGCGCGCGATTTTAGCTGCTGGTTCGATCTCCTCAATCGACATCGGAGTAGTCCCAGGAGCGAACTCGAGCAGATCGCGAAGATTGTGGGGCTTAAGCGAATCAGTCTGATTCAGGAAGCCGTTCCACGCGGTTTCGCTTGACGTAAGTTCCGATTTGCCGCGAGCTACGCCTACGGCGGTCTGCATCGCGCGCACGACTGGCGGAGCCCATCCGTGCTGGTCGGCGTGGTCGGATTTGCGATACCGGATTGAGCCGTAATCCTGCAGGATGTTGAGTTCGGCCTCGTGCCTGTCGTCTAGCTGAGCGCGGCGGATAAGCTCCTGCTGAATTGTCTCGAAACTGATCTTGCCCAGCAGGTTCGGAGTGCCTGTGAAGCATTTTTGCGCGATCCGCTCATCGAAACCGATGGTTTGAAAGAACTGTCCACCGCGATAACTCGCTACATCGGAAATGCCCAATTTGGACATCACCTTCTTCAA
Source organism: Acidobacteriota bacterium (assembly GCA_003225175.1). Classification (NCBI taxonomy): domain Bacteria; kingdom Pseudomonadati; phylum Acidobacteriota; species Acidobacteriota bacterium. The sequence continues at coordinate 51,950 of QIBA01000047.1, read as the reverse complement.
GCCGTTGGCTAACGCTTCCAGCAATTTCTGCGGAGACTCGCAGCTCCGAAGCGCCAGCCATGGACACATCGCTCCGGCGCCATAACCGATCAGCACGGCCGCGTGATGAACGTCCCAAACATCGCCGCTGTCAGCAACCAAGTCGCAACTCATGCGTAGGCTGGCCTTAATCAGGCAATGGTGCACGGCACCGACAGCAAGCGCCATCGGAATCGGCAGATCTCCCGGACTTGCATTCCGATCAGACAGAATGAGTAATTCAGTGCCTTCCGCCACCGCACGCTCTGCCTTACGGCAAAGTTCGTCGAGGGACTGCTCCAAACTGGCGAGCGCCGGGGACGTGCATTGCAGCTCAGTGGCCTTGACGAGCGGCTGAACGCGAATGCCCTGAAGTTCAGACTCACTAAGCACCGGCGAGGCAAAGTTCAACAGCGTCGCAACTGATTCATCATCGTCGCAGCACGATGGCCTGCGGCCTAGCAGGGTGCGAAGAGACATCATCAGGTCTTCCCGCAATGGATCAATCGGCGGGTTAGTGACTTGTGCGAACCGCTGTCGAAAGTAGCTATAAGACGATCTGGGAACACGCGCGAGAGCAGAAATCGGCGTGTCGTCGCCCATAGACCAGACCGCTTCTTTACCCTCGCGCGCCATGGGGCTGATGACCAGCTTGAGATCTTCGCGCGTAAAGCCGAATAAGGATTGCAAGCGCTCGTTCGCAATCGGCTCAATCCGTGCTGAGACCGCCGGCACACTCAACAACCGTGAGTTCCGCTTTGGGCTTTGCTTCAGAAGATGCTGCTTGATTCCCTCCGCTTCGAGAACCGAGTGCTCTTCCAGATCAATTGCCAGCATCTGCCCCGGACCAAGACGGCCTTTCACGCAGACGCATTGATCGTCCAAGTCAAACAGACCGACTTCTGATCCAGCAACGACCACATTGTCATTCGTGATGGCGTAGCGCATCGGACGAAGGCCATTCCGATCAAGGGCGGCGCCAACATAGCGACCGTCGGTAAACGCCAAGGCTGCAGGACCATCCCATGGTTCCATCATCGAAGCATGCTCGCGATAGAAGCCAGCGAGATCCTGAAACGCAGGATGGGCCTGCCATGCAGGCACAACCAGCATCGCGATGCTGTGCAGCACGTCGCGTCCGCCTCGCACTAACATTTCGGCAGTTTCGTCCAAGTGACAGGAATCCGAGCCGCCTTCCCGCAGCATCGGCAGGCAGTGCGGTGGAAGTTGATTTTCGCGCGCCTTCATCCAAGTGCGATTGGCGCCGATAGTATTGATCTCTCCGTTGTGAGCGAGCAGGCGAAATGGCTGCGCCAGCCACCACGAAGGATGTGTATTGGTCGCGTAACGCTGATGGAAAACTACGAAGGCGGTCTCAAAATTAGCATCCTGTAGGTCGAGATAGAACTCGCGTAGGTGGGCTCCCGTACAGAGTGCCTTGTAGACAATCGTCTTAGCCGACAGTGAGGCGATGTAGGAATTTAGGTTTGCTCGTTCGAATATCTTGCGCGCACGATATAACCGGGCTTCCAGCTCGTTAATCTGCATCGCAACCAGCGGAGTGATCAGGGCCTGTCGGATGACAGGCATAGAAGCGAGCGCGGTCGCTCCAAGCGCTTCTTCATTGACCGGCACGTCACGCCAGCAGAGCAAACTCAGTTGCTCCTGTTCCAAAGCGGAACGGAGAATCTCGTCGCTAACGGCAAGTTCGTCCAGATTGGCAAAGATCATTCCCGCAGCAAGGGGTTGAGTACCGCCGATTCGCAAACCGCATTCGCGTAGAAACGCCCTAAACAATTCTTGCGGCAGGCATGCGGTAATGCCGGCTCCGTCTCCACTCCGTCCATCGGCTGCAATCGCGCCTCGATGCGCTAGACGCGAGAGAGCTTCCAATCCCATCTGGAGCACTTCGAAGGAGGGCACGGCGGAGACTCGCGTAATGAAACCTGCACCGCAGGAGTCGTGTTCAAACCGGGGATCGTACAAGCCTTGCTGCACATCTGCCGCCTTATCAGAAATTTCACAGGGGACACTGCGCCCTAGCTTACTGTTCAGGTGTATAGGCAGCCGGTTCTGGGTTCCAATCGAAACTTCAGATAGTGCGCATCAGGAAAGTCGATGAGCAGCTCGGGCAGGAGGTTCCGCTTATATTGTTGACTTCTTCATAAGCGACATTTATAGTTCCAATCCATTGAGCGGGTAGATGTCTCCATGAATTTCAGCGTAAGCACAAATGGTTTAGGGTTCCGTGGAAGTGAGGTTTTGTCTGTGCTTACTGTCGTTCGAATTTCTCTGCTTACACTCCTCCTTTTGCTTATGGCAACAGGATGATGGCCTGAAGAAGCAACAGAGTTCGAGGCCATCATTCAGCGGATGATGGCCTCAAGTGTTTTAGGGAGAGTTCGAGGTTTTGTAATGAACCAGGGGAAACGAAACAGCGCGGCGATTACCGAAGGACCAAGCCGGGCTCCTGCGCGCGCCATGCTCAAGGCAGTGGGATTCACAGACGAAGACCTTCGTCGTCCCATTATTGGCGTTGCGAATACCTGGACGGAAATTGGTCCGTGCAACTATCATCTGCGTGAGCTTGCCGCTGGGGTTAAGCGCGGGGTACGTGAAGCCGGCGGGACTCCGATGGAGTTCAATACCGTCTCCATCTCCGACGGTATCACCATGGGCGCAGAGGGCATGCGTACCTCTCTTGTGAGCCGTGAGGTTATCGCCGACTCGATTGAACTGGTAGCGCGCGGGAATCACTTCGACGGCCTCGTGGTCCTGGTCGGCTGCGACAAGACCATTCCGGGCGCGGTAATGGCGGTCGCGAGACTGAATCTTCCATCAGTCGTTCTGTATGGTGGTTCCATCGCTCCAGGATCTTTTCGCGGCAAGAACGTCACCATTCAGGATGTCTTTGAGGCGGTCGGCGCTCACAGCCGCGGCAAGCTGGCGGATTCGGATCTGAAGGAAATCGAGGACAAGGCTTGTCCTGGCGCCGGCGCGTGTGGCGGTCAATTCACCGCAAACACGATGGCCATGGTCTGCGAGTTTCTTGGAATCGCAGCGATGGGGAGCGGAGGCGTTCCCGCGACTCATCCATCGAAGATGCGCCAGGCGGAGGCAATAGGCTGTCTCGTTATGGAACTCGTGGCCGGGCAACGTCTGCCGAAGCAGATTCTTACCCGCGCAGCCTTCGAGAACGCCGTCGCCAGCGTTGCAGCCACCGGCGGCTCCACGAATGCTGTTCTTCACCTGCTCGCGATTGCCCATACCTCAGATGTTCCGTTTGTAATCGATGACTTTGAACGCATCAGTTCTCGCGTTCCACTTATTGCAGACCTCAAGCCAGGTGGCAGGTTCGTAGCTACTGATCTGTTTGAAGCAGGAGGAACTCTGCTTGTCGCTCAACGGCTGGCGGCAGCCGGCCTGCTACATTCCGACGCGCTAACGGTTACAGGCAAGTCGATCGGAGAAGAGGCGAAGAACGCGGTCGAAACCCCCGACCAGGAAGTAGTGCGTCCCGCAGACAATCCGCTCAAACCGACTGGCGGGCTCGTGATTCTGAAAGGGAATCTCGCCCCGGAAGGCTGTGTGCTGAAAGTCGCAGGTCACGATTTTCAACATCACGCAGGACCAGCACGCGTCTTCGACAGCGAAGAGCTGGCGTTCGCTGCTGTGCAGAGCGGCCGGATCAAGACGGGCGATGTAATCGTGATTCGCTACGAAGGACCGAAGGGCGGTCCGGGTATGCGCGAGATGCTCGCCGTTACCGCAGCACTTGTGGGGGCAGGGCTCGGCGATTCGGTCGCGTTACTCACCGATGGACGATTCTCCGGCGCCACTCATGGGCTGATGGCTGGCCATGTCGCTCCCGAAGCTATGAATGGCGGACCCATAGCCGCAGTGCGTGAAGGCGATGTGATCGTATTCGATCTGAAGAAGCGCGAGTTGCGCGTGGATGTTTCCAATTCGGAATTGAAACAGCGGCTCGCATCCTGGAAGCCGCCTCAGCCCCGATATGGAACTGGGGTTATGGCGAAGTACGCAAACCAGGTATCGTCGGCCTCGCGCGGCGCGGTCACGATTTAGGCGGAGGAAGTGAAGAAACCATGAGAACCGGTGCGCAAATCCTGTGGGAGTGCTTGATCGGAGAAGGAGTGAAGCACGTCTTTGGCTATCCCGGCGGCGCGATCCTTCCTGCATACGACGCGCTTTGTGGGTACCCGGAAATTCACCACGTTCTCGTTCGCCACGAGCAAGGCGCTACCCATATGGCAGACGGATATGCGCGAGCTGGAGGCGACGTGGGTGTTGCAATAGCGACATCCGGTCCCGGCGCCACCAATATGGTGACTGGAATCGCTACTGCCATGATGGATTCCTCGCCGATCGTTTGCATCACCGGGCAGGTAGGCAGCAAATTCCTTGGCACCGATGCATTTCAAGAAACCGATATCACTGGCATCACTCTGCCGATCACCAAACATAACTATCTCGTCAAGCGAGCAGAAGATATCGCGCCTACACTGCGTGCGGCTTTTCATCTGGCCCGCAGTGGGCGTCCCGGTCCGGTGCTGGTGGATATCACTAAGGACGCGCAGCAGTCTTCCTGCGAGTTCGACCGCTCCACCTACACTCCCCTGCCAATAACAGAGGGCAAACAGAACTTCGATTCTGATCAGCATGCCGCCGCGATTGCAATGATCAATGCAGCCAAGCGTCCGGTGATTCTCGCCGGTCACGGAGTTCTGCTGTCGAACGCAATGGACGAACTCCGCGAGTTCGCTGAGCGCGCCTCGATCCCGGTTGCCATGACGCTGCTCGGTATCGGAGGCTTTCCTGCCTCGCATCCTCTCAATCTCGGAATGATGGGCATGCATGGAGAGGCATGGGTAAACCACGCCATCCAGGAAGCGGATTTGCTCCTCGCCTTTGGCATGCGCTTCGATGACCGCGTAACCGGCACGCTCAAAACATACGCGCCGAAGGCTAAGAAGATTCACGTTGAGATCGATCCGGCGGAGGTCAACAAGAATGTTCGCGTGGACGTCCCTCTGCTCGGTGACTTGCGCCAGGTTCTTACCCGAATCATTCCCGATTTAGCACGCGCCGATCGGCACAGCTGGCTCGATTACCTGGATGGGCTCAAGGGAGACTCTGCGGTCCGCGATATTCAGAGGCTGCCCGATAATGGTCATCTCTATGCCGCGCATGTCATTCATGATCTGTGGCGCGAGACCGATGGCAATTCCATCGTGGTCACGGATGTAGGCCAGCACCAGATGTGGGAAGCCCAGTATTATAAGCACGAACGGCCGCGTTCACTGATTACTTCCGGCGGACTCGGCACAATGGGATTCGCATTACCGGCAGCCATCGGCGCGAAGTTCGCACGCCCCGACTCCGAAGTTTGGGTCGTCGCAGGGGACGGCGGATTCCAAATGACAATGGCGGAACTGGCCACAGCAGCGCAGGAGGAACTTGACCTGAATATCGCTGTAATCAATAACGGATATCTGGGCATGGTGAGACAGTGGCAGGAGTTCTTCTACGACCGCCGCTATTCCGCAACGCCCCTACTCAGTCCAGATTTCGCCAAACTAGCCGAAGCGTTCGGATTGCTGGGGCTCACGGCGCGCAATCGAGAGCAGGTTGGACCAATGATTCGCGAAGCGCGAAAGCGTCGAGGCACTGCACTAATCAATTTCATGGTGGAACAGGAAGACTCGGTATTTCCCATGGTACCCAGCGGAGCGGCTCTGCACCAGATGATTCGCCGCCCGAGTCCGCTCGTCGAGACCGCGGCATCGGAGGCATGAACATGGTACGCACTTTTATTGTCTACGTTGCCGATCATCCGGGCGTTCTGAACCGGGTTTCATCGCTGTTCCGGCGGCGAGGGTACAACATTGAGTCGCTGACTGTCGGACACACACACTTGCAAGAAATTTCGCGAATGACGGTCGTAGTCGGGATCGATGCTCAAGGAGCACCGCTTGTCGAGGCCAACTTGTACAAACTGCCCGAGGTTCTTCACGTCCATGACATCTCCTCGGTTCCGTCGCTCCATCGCGAATTAGTGATCGTGAAGGTGGCCGCTTCGCAGGACGTGCGGCCGGAAGTAATGCGCGTTGTCGAAGCATTCCGCGCCAGAGTTCTTGAGGTTGCCGTTGAGTCCTTGGTGATCGAAGCCACGGGACCGGAAGACGCGATTGACAGTCTAGTCGAAGGCGTCCGTCCGTACGGAATTCTTGAGATGACGCGCACGGGCCGCGTCGCCATGACTCGAGGAAGCGCTCCTGTCTTTGCTCCGGGGGCGCGCACCCCTAAGGGTGCTGCACCATTTTGGAACTCAGATCACCTCAACCTATTGCGTAACTGTTCCTAAGAAAGGAAATTCTCAATGGCAAACATCTACTACGAAAACTCGGCAGATCTGGCACTGATAAGAGGCAAGAAAGTAGCGGTCTTCGGCTATGGGTCCCAGGGGCATGCACACGCGTTGAACCTTCGCGACAGTGGAGTTCAAGTCCGAATAGCGCTGGAGCTCCAAAGCCGTTCACGAGCGAAGGCGCGCGAGGCCGGATTCGAGGTGCTGGTTCCAAAGGACGCGGCTGCATGGGGCGACATTTTGGTCCTCCTCGTACCCGATACCGTGCAGCCAAAGCTCTATCAGGAGGCTATCGCGCTTGCTCTGTCGGCCGGCAAGACGCTATTGTTCGCACACGGGTTCAATATTCACTTCAAGACCATCGAGCCTCCAGCTAACGTCGACGTCATCATGATCGCGCCAAAATCGCCCGGTCACCGTGTGCGCGAAGTCTTCGCAGAGGGCGGCGGAACACCTGGACTCCTGGCTGTGCATCAAGATGCCAGCGGCAAAGCCAAAGCTCTGGCTCTCTCCTACGCAAAAGGCATCGGCTGCACGCGCGCCGGGGTCATCGAGACGACTTTTGCAGAGGAAACAGAGACGGACCTTTTTGGCGAACAGGCTGTCCTGTGCGGCGGCGTGAGCGCTCTGATCAAAGCCGGATTCGAAACGCTGGTCGAAGCTGGATATCAGCCGGAGATCGCATACTTTGAGTGCATGCATGAGCTCAAGCTGATTGTCGATCTCATGTACCGGGGCGGGCTCAACTTTATGCGCTATTCAGTAAGCGATACGGCTGAATATGGCGACTACACGGGCGGCCCGAAGGTTGTCACAAAAGAGACTTATGCGGCACTGCGGCAAATGCTCGCCGATGTACGCAGTGGGGACTTCGCACGGGAGTGGATTGCGGAGAACGAAAAAGGTCGGCCCTGGTTCAATCAGGTGCGCAGCCGCGAGCGCGAGCACTTAATTGAGCAGGTGGGAGCGAAGTTGCGTTCCATGATGCCGTTCGTCAATCCCACGACTATCGGTCCCGATCAAATGGAGAATCGATCGGAAAGCCCAGCCGAAACAAAGGATGAAAAAAAGGCGGTAGCAGTCTAGAAGGATAACCATTATGGCAGTCTATGACATGAACAAGATGCGTCCCGACTATCTGACACGCGAATATCGGCGAAAGGTAGCAACTGGAGAGAGCCTGACACTCGCGCGACTAGAGGCAAAACAAGGATCGGTAACCAGACCTCATTGCCACGACCAGGAAGAGGTCATTTTCCTCCTCAAAGGCTCCTGGCGCTTCCAATTACCGACAGGCGCAGTGACGCTGCTTCCGAATCAGGTCTTGACGATCCCGCGCGGCGTTGAGCATTCGTCCGAAGTGCTGGAAGACGTCGTCGCAATCGATGTGTGTACACCTCAACGCAAGGACTGGATCACGGGCGAGGATCGCGGACTGCATTCCGATCAAGACGAGAGCCTGTGGGCCGTGTAGAAGCGGGTTCCCGAGAGATCGGTGATTACCGTTTCGGGAAGGTCTAAAGGTTGTACTTCTTCATCAAGTGGCGGAAGGAGCGGTACGAGAGCTTCAACATTTCCGCTGCGCGAGTCTGTACGCCGCCTGACTGCCGCAGCGCTGATTGCAGCATGGAACGCTCAAGGTCGGCGACGTAAGCTTCCATATCGATTCCATCGGCAGGCACTGCCACCGACTCTGGGGATAGAGCCCCCATTGCCTCAGCTGCAACTCGAGCCTTGGAACGCTCCCCAGGAGCGATTACGTTCAGCACTTCACCAATCTCCATCGCGACACCGCGCTCAATCGTGTTTTCCAGCTGGCGGACATTCCCGGGCCAGTCATATGCCATCAGCATCTCAATGGACTCATCAGAGATGCGCAAAATGTTTTTCCCGGCTGCGGGCGCATAGCGTTTGAGGAAATGGTTGGCTAGCAGAGGGATATCTTCCTGTCGAGCCCGTAGAGGAGGAACTTCGATCGGAATCACTGTGATTCTGTAGTAGAGGTCCTCGCGGAACGTCTTTTGCTCGACCATCTCCTGCAGGTCGCGGTTAGTGGCGGCGATCACACGAACATCCACGGGGATTTCAGATGTTCCACCCACCGGACGAATCGTGCGCTCCTGCAAGGCGCGTAGCAGTTTCACCTGCATGGCGAGACTCATCTCGGCGATTTCGTCCAGAAAGATAGTTCCGCCGCTGGCGACTTCAAAAAGGCCTTGTTTATTCTGATTCGCGCCCGTGAAAGCGCCTTTCATATATCCAAAAAGTTCGGTCTCAAGTAGCGTTTCGGGAAAGGCGCCACAGTTGACGGAGACAAACGGTTGTCCGTCTCTCTGCGAACACGAATGGACGGCCCGTGCCACGAGCTCCTTACCGGTTCCACTCTCTCCCTGAATCAGAATTGTGCTGCCCGTCGAAGCTACCGTACGGATCGTTTCTTTGAGCGTATTGATTGCCGGGCTACATCCGATGATATTGTCCATCGAATTACGGCTGGCGGCGTCGCGGCGGAAAGCCTGATTCTGGCGACGCAGTTCGATGACCTCCGCCGCGCGCCCAATCGAGACTCTTACCTCCTCTACAAGCGCGTTTGGCGTTTTCTGAATGTAGTCAAAAGCGCCTGCTTTGACAGCTTGCACGGCGGAATCGAAGTCGCCCGCCGCAGTAATCAGGACAACAGCCGACTCGGGCGACAAGCGGTGTGCGTGCTTCAGCACCTCGATGCCATCAATCTTCGGCATCTTAATGTCGGTGACGATCACGTCGTAGCGAGCCGCTTCCATCTTTCGCAGTGCAGCCTCGCCGGAGCTTACCGTCTCGACTTTGTGCCCTTCCTTCCGTAGTGCGATATCGAGCAACTCGCGAATCGAGCGTTCGTCGTCGCAGACTAAAACGTTAGCCATTCACTCTCTCCGATAAAGCCATAGAGGCGCGCACTCTCTTTTCGGCAACAGTAAGCGCCCGAGGCAGGGCCATGGCCTGTGGGATCTCCACTACGAATTCCGCGCCTTCTCCGGGGGTAGAAACCGCATAAACACGTCCTTTGTGAGCCTGAACAATTTGGTAGACCAAGGCTAATCCAAGGCCAGTACCTCCCTCAAAACTGGATTGAAACGGCTCGAAAATTTTTTCGAGCTGCTCTGGCGGCACACCAACACCACTGTCTTTAAACGACAGCGCCCAATTGCTGCCTCGCGCTTTCAGAGTTATTTTGAGTGAACCTCCGTCAGGCATGGCGCGAAATGCGTTATCACATAGGTTCCACAAAACTTGCTTCAGGCGATCAGGGTCAACGAGAGCTAATGCTTCACGCGCCTCAAAGTTACGAACCAAGCGATACTCGGCACTGCCGCGAGAAGGCCGGTTCTCCATTAAGCGGAGTGTGTCGTCGAGTAAGAGCAGCAAGTCATGTTGGGCAAATTTGTAGTTTTTCTCGCGAGAATAGGAAAGAAAGTCGGAGATGATATTGTTCAGGCGCTCCGACTCACGGCGCACGATGTCAACTAAGACTTGCTGCTCCTCATTGAGCGTCGCCATCGTGGAGAGGACCTGCACTGAGCCCGCGATCGATGACAGCGGATTACGAATCTCGTGCGCAATGCCGGCCGCGAGACGTCCAATCGCAGCGAGCCGATCTCGCTGACGAATTTCATTCTCCAGACGCCTTACCTCCGTCAGATCGGCGAAGGTGTAAACGAAACCAACAATCTCACCATCGTGAATAGTGAGTGGGGTTACTGTAAGGCCGAAGATTTTCTCTCCATCTGGAGTAGCCGCCCGCAACTCATCCTGCACTGGATAGGAATCCTCCTCAGGCATGGGATCAATGAAGACCGTTGAAATGTGAGTCCCCAGCATGTCACTCAGCTTGCGCCCGAGAAAGTTCAGCCCCGGCTGGTTCACGAGATTGATATGGCCTTCGAGATCGGTGGTGATGAGTCCGCCACGCATCGAATGCAGGATGTTCTCCTGCATCACCTGGAGATCTTGCAGCTCGTCGCTCTTTACGTGCAGCTCGACGCCGACTTGCCGCAGCTTCGCGCTTAGATTGCTGGCCAGGTAGGCAATAGCCATGTAGGCGAAGAAATTGACGCCAACCACGAGCTGAACTGACTGCAGATCAGGACGAGACACCGAAAAGGAGCGAATCACCTGGTAGTACGAGAGATCGAGAATTGCGCCGAATGCAATGAAGGAAAGAGCTGCCGCCAGGTACGCCCACCAGCGCGGAAGTAGGATACTGGCGACAATGATGACAAGCGGGTAAAGAAAATTGAAAGAGGTATCGATTCCGCCGGTGATGTAGATGACGGCGGTTGTGAGCGCAAGATCACTGATTACCTGAATGCGCGCTTGTAGGGCAAAGTCTTCCCAGACTGAGTAAAGCAGGAGGAAGAACACGCCCACCGTGTACCAGAGCAGAATGACACTGACGAACGCCCACTCCGACACATTGGTGTGGGTAAGCCGAATGATGGCCAGCCCGATACCAAGCAGGAAGGTGATGATAATGATCCTCACCTTCACCAGCCAGCTCAACCACGTTCGTTCGTCGAATGTACGCATGGGGATCTAAGAATGAACGACCCGGGCCTTGGGTTATGCGAAATTTTTACAACCGTGCATAAACAAATAAAAGTTTGGGCGGAGGCGGTGTCCCGCCTCCGCCCGGATTCGATTAGCCCGAAAGCTTCGCGATCATGGAGAAGAGCGGCATATAGAGTGAGATGACGATCCCGCCGACCGCGACGCCCAGGAATGCGATCATCAACGGCTCCAGCATCGTCAGCAAGTCTTTTGTGGCGGCATCGACTTCGTCTTCGTAGAAGTCGGCGATCTTCTGCAACATGTTGTCCATCGCGCCAGTCGCTTCGCCAACGCCGATCATCTGCGTGACCATGTTCGGGAACACGCCGCATTCTTTGAGAGGATCAACGATGGTGCGGCCTTCCTCGATTGCCTTGCGCACTTTCAGAAGCGCTTGTTCGAGTACAGCGTTGCCGGAGGTACGAGCAGTAATTGAGAGTCCCTCAAGTATGGGGACTCCGGAGGTGATAAGCGTACCTAGAGTTCGAGTAAATCGGGCCACGGCGATCTTTCGCAGCAATACTCCGACGACAGGCAGCTTGAGCAGCAGGTTATCGGTGAGGTACTTGCCCTTGGGATCTTTTCTAACCTGCTTGATGCCAAAGACCGCTGCGATCAAACCTACGATAGCAACCCACCAGAAGTTCTGCACAAATTGGCTGAAACTAATGACGATTCGTGTTGGGAGTGGCAGATCGACACCCAATCCAGCAAACAGCTTTTCAAAAATGGGAACAACGAATTTGAGCAGTGCGCCCACGACGAGCACCGCGATCGTAATAACCGAAACTGGATAGATCAAGGCTGACTTCACCGCAGATTTCAGTTTGACGGCCTTTTCTACATACGTAGCCAGGCGTTGGAGGATGACGTCCAGAATACCGCCGGTCTCACCCGCCTCCACCATGTTTGTGGTCAAATCATCAAAGACTTTCGGGTATTGACGCATGGCGTTGGCGAGAGTCGAGCCGCCTTCCACGGTCACTCGGACGCCTGTGAGCGACTTTTGAAAGGCGGGATTCTCCTGATTAGCCGCCAGAATTTCCAGGCATTGCACAAGTGGCAGACCGGCGTCGATCATGACCGAAAACTGCCGGAAGAAAATGGCGATGTCCTTTACCGGGACCTTGCCGGAACCGAGCGTGGGAAGAGTAAACTCCTTGCCCTTTTCCTTAATCACGATGTTGGCTACGCGCTCTTTGCGCAAGTTCGCCTGGAGCACCTGCTTGTTCGTGGCCTCGCGCTCGCCGGCAACTCTGCTTCCGGAAGCATCGACTCCTGAAAATTTGTAGATCGGCATCGCTCTCTCCTGCGTTTATCGTACGGAGAATAAAATCCCCGTTATTCCTATTTGCGTCCCGCGGCTGGAGCCGCCTTGGCCCCCACGGCCGCCTGTCCGCGATTGATCATCTCCTGCAGCTCGTCTGGCATTGACGAACGCAGTAATGCTGTTTCAAGCGAAATCTGCTTGCTGAAATACAAACTCGCCAAAGACTGATTGAACGTCTGCATTCCGTACTTGTCCTGCCCAGACTGCATTGCTGAGTAAATCTGGTGAATCTTGTCTTCGCGGATCAAGTTGCGTACGGCCGCGTTCGGTACGAGAATCTCCATCGCACAGCTGCGCCCCTGGCCGCCGATCTTTGGCAACAGCGATTGGCAGAGCACCCCTTCGAGAACCAGCGATAGCTGGGCGCGAATCTGGGATTGCTGGTGCGAGGGAAAAACGTCAATTACACGGTTAATCGTGGAAGCGGCTGAGTTCGTGTGCAAGGTGCCGAAAGTGAGGTGGCCCGTTTCAGCGATACGCAACGCTGACTCGATCGTCTCAAGATCGCGCATCTCGCCGATCAGCACGACGTCAGGATCTTCACGCAGCGCTGCGCGCAAGGCATCGCTGAATGATTTCGTATCAGAGTGGACCTCGCGCTGATTGACGAGGCAGTTCTTGTTCTGGTGCACGAACTCGATCGGGTCTTCGATGGTGATGATGTGATCGTGACGCTCGGTGTTGATCTTGTCGATCATGGCCGCGAGCGTAGTCGATTTTCCCGACCCGGTAGGACCCGTAATCAGAATGAGTCCTCTCGGCTTTTCACACAGCTTTGCCACAATGGGAGGAAGGTTTAGTTGTTGGAACGATCTGATCTCATACGGGATCACGCGAAAGACAGCGCCCGTCGCTCCGCGTTGATTAAAGAGATTGCCGCGGAAGCGCGCCAGTCCCTTCAGTCCAAACGAGAAGTCGAGTTCGAGATTCTCTTCAAAGCGGTGCTTCTGCGCGTCCGTCAACACGCTGTAGGCCAGCTGCTTTGTTTCTGACGGAGTGAGCATCGGCATATCCAGAGGCTGGAGATGGCCATGCACTCGCACCTGTGGTGGGGAATTGGTGGAGATGTGAAGATCACTTCCGTTCATCTCCAACATCTTCTTTAACAGATCACTTAGCGTCGCAGTCATTGCTTCCTCTGTTCGAGTCCAGGCTCAATCAGTTTTTCTTCCAACTTGCCGCTACTAGTGCACAGTTTCACGAGCAACCTCTTCCAATGTGGTCATGCCGTCCGCCACCTTCCGCAAACCACTTCCGCGAAGCGTGATCATGCCGTGCTCCATCGCCTTCTTCTTAAGCTCCACAGCAGACGCGCCAACCAGGATCAGTTCGCGAATGTCGTCATCGATCACCATTACTTCGTAAAGGCCAGCGCGTCCCTTGTATCCGCTGCTATTGCATGCCGAGCAGCCTTTCCCTTTCGAGACCTTCGCGGTCTTTAACTGTTCCGGCGTAAAGCCGGCGTCGAGCAGCGCCTGCGGATTTATCTCCATCGGCTCGATGCAATTCGTGCAGATGCGACGCACCAATCGCTGAGCAACGATCAAGTGCACAGCAGTCGCAACCAGGAAGGGCTCAATGCCCATGTTCATAAGTCGGCTGATGGTTTCGGGAGCACCGTTGGTGTGCAGCGTCGAGAGCACAAGGTGGCCCGTAAGAGCAGCCTTGATCGCGATTTCAGCAGTTTCAAAGTCGCGAATCTCTCCGACCAGGATCGTGTTCGGATCCTGACGCAGGAAGGCTCGCAAGGCTGCAGCGAAGTTCAGCCCAATCGCTTCCTTCATCTGCACTTGGTTGACACCGGCAAGCTGAAACTCCACCGGATCTTCGGCAGTCATGATGTTGGTGTCTGGTTTGTTAAGAAGTGAAATGGCCGAGTAGAGTGTGTTGGTCTTGCCTGAACCAGTAGGGCCAGTTACTAGCACCATGCCGTAGGGTTTCAGTACAGCATGCTGGAACTTCGCGAGAGACTCGGCCTCGAAGCCAAGCTTTGTCATGTCGAGCCGCAGATTCTCTTTGTCGAGCAGACGAAGAACGATCTTCTCGCCCCACAGCGTAGGCAGACAGTTCACACGGAAGTCAAGCTGTTTCCTGCGGCCGTGAAGGTTCATCTTCATCATGATGCGGCCGTCTTGCGGCAAACGCTTTTCGCTGATATCGAGCTTCGACATGATTTTGATACGAGAAGTGATTGCATCCTTCAACTTCAACGGGGGCTGCATGATGTTCTGCAATACACCATCAATGCGGAAGCGAACTCGATACTCCTTTTCATATGGCTCGATGTGAATGTCACTGGCGCCGCGCTTGACTGCGTCCGTAAGAATTAAGTTCACCAGCTTTACAATGGGCGCTTCTTCCGCGCTCTTTTCTAAGTCAGAGGCATTAAGCTCTTCGGCGTCCGCCTGCAGCTCCAGCTCGGCCTCTTCGCCCATGGAGGAAATGATGTCCTCGAGGTTCTCCTGCTCCGCCTCCGGCCCGGCGTACGCCTGCTCGATCCGCTCCATGATCGCGGTTTCGGAAGCGACCACCGGCTCAATGTTAAAGCCGGTCATGAACTTGATATCGTCCATGGCGAAGACGTTGGTCGGATCCACCATGGCAATCGTCAGCGACGCGCCGACTCGGCTAAGCGGAAGGATTTGGTGTTTGCGCGCGGTTTCCTGCGGGATAAGCTTTATGACATTAGGATCGATTTCAAAAAATTGCAGATTGATAGCCGGAACGCCGTACTGGCGGCTGAGAAAGTTCGTGACCTCCTCGTCCGTGAGCAGGCCCATCTTTACCAGCACGGATCCAAGGCGACCGCCGGTTTCTCGTTGCTTCCTAAGCGCCTGAGTCAGCTGGTCATGATTAATGACCTTTTCCCGAACCAGGAGATCGCCCAGTCGTTGAGACATACTCTCGCTTCCCCGGACCGGATCGCACCGGCCTCAACAATTCCCTAAATGGATTGGACAACGCGACAGCAACCGCACGGTTTCTGCTGATCGTTACGCGCTCCACGAACCTGTCTTAACAGATAGGCAATGAATCGCAGAATGTGCGAGGTGACATTTATTGTCAACGCAGAAAGGTTACAAACGGAAGAAGGAAAACTACTTAGTTACTAAGGACAGACACCATCGTTATGTACAGAAGCACTCAGCAATCAGCATTGTCATTCAGGCGGTTGTACGGCACTACACGTTGAGGGAAACGATCTGGCGTCAACCACCAGGAATATTTTATGACTGAATGCTGAGTGCCGACTGCTGAGTGCTGATCGAAAAAACAAAACCGGCCTCGAAAAAGACCGGTTCTCGTTTGCTCTGATGTGGCGAGCTTATCGCAGCAATCCTGATAATCCTGGGAGGCTCTTTGTAATGTCGTTGAAGATCACCATCGCCGCGAACAGCACCAGGAAGACGAATGCTGCTTGGTAAATTCGTTCCTTGATGTGCAGGCTGATATCGCGGCGCATCAACCCCTCGATCAGCAGCAGCAGAATCACACCGCCATCCAAAATAGGAATTGGGAACAGGTTGAAGATTCCGAGATTCAAACTGATGCCTGCCATTAAGAGAAGCAGAGGCGTCCAGCCTGGCTCGCGAGCAGCCTCACCCGAAACCTTCGCGATGTCGATGGGACCGCTCATCATCTTGACTGAAACCTTGCGCTGTACCATCTTCTCGACGAGTTCCACTAACAGGAAAGCGTATTTCTTGTTTGTCTCTACCGATCGGCTTAAAGCTTCCGAGAAAGTCAGCCGGTCAATGTGCTGCCGTACGCCGGGCGAGAAACCAATCCGGTATCGCTCCGCGCCCTCGCCATTCGGGGCCAGCACTGGGGTCATTTGATAGTTGCTGGTTTTGCCGGCGCGCATTACCGTCACCTCGACGGGCTTGCCTTTGTCCTGCTGCAAGAAGTGAGTTAACTCACCGATGGAATGAAGTGCCGTTCCATTAATGGCAAGGATCTCGTCTCCCTTGCGGATCCCCGCCTTGTAAGCAGGCATATTCTCTTCCATGCCCTCGACGGTAATCCCACCGGCAGGTTCGAGGCCGGCTTCTCCGGCATGGCTCGGACCATAAGTATCAGGTATTAGCGTCGAAGAAATGCTCTTATCGCCACGTTTCAGTGTGATTGGTAGTGGCTGTTGCGGGCTAATCGTGATCTTTGCCTTGGTGTCTTCCCAAAGTGGATTCGAGACTCCGTCGATCTGCGTAATCAAATCTCCCGGCATCAGACCCGCTTTTGCGGCAGGAGAGTTCTCCTCTACCCATCCGACTCGCGTGGGTTGATCGAGATACCAGTCGTGCGAGTAGTGCACCATGAATACGCCGGTGACAATTCCAACCGCGAGCAGGATGTTCATCGTTGGACCGGCAACGGCGATGAGGAGCCTTTGCCAGCGCGGATGAGAGACAAATTCACCTGGATCCCCAGTACGAGCATCCATAGGATTTTCGCCTGCCATCTTGACGTAGCCGCCGAGAGGCAGCGCGCTAATCCGATAATCAGTGTCGCCGCGCCGGAACCCGAAAAGGCGCTTTCCAAATCCGAGAGAAAAGACGTCCACGCGAACGCCGCACAACTTTGCCACCGCGTAGTGGCCGAATTCGTGCACTAGAATCATCACTCCGAGCACAAACGCTACCGCCACAACTGCATACGCGGTACCTACAAGAAAACTAGTCAATGTTTGCATCTTAAGATTTCAATGTTTCCAAGGCCGGAGCTTAAAGAGTGTACACCCCCAATGCTGGGAATGAGGGCTTTTCGAACCCTGTCACCTCGGCAGCAAAGGCCCTTGCTTCGACATCAATCTGCAGTACTTGTTTAATAGATTCAGGATGCGATGGAGTAGTTTCGTCCAGCACCCGTTTTATTGTCCTGGGGATCTCCTCAAAACCGATCACACCGTCCAAAAACGCTGCAACTGCAACCTCATCGGCTGCATTGAGGGCAATGGTTTTAGCTCCCCCGGCCTCGGCTGCTTCGTACGCTAGTTTGAGGCAAGGGAATTTCTCCATATCAGGAGCACAGAAATCGAGCTTTCTTAAGCTGGTTAAGTCGAACTTCAACCCTGATTCCAGCCGCTCCGGATAGGTCAATGCATACAGGATGGGAAGCCGCATGTCTGTCACCGACAGTTGAGCAAGAATGCTGCCGTCGCGGAATTCCACCAAAGAGTGAATCGTTGATTGCGGATGGACAATCACCTTGACCTGCGCGGGAGGCAGATTGAAAAGCCGGCAAGCTTCGATGACTTCGAATCCCTTGTTCATCAAAGTTGCAGAATCAATGGTGATCCGCTTCCCCATTTTCCAGGTCGGATGATTGAGCGCCTGCTGCACAGTGATGTTGCTGAATTCAGACTTTGGGGTGTTCAGGAATGGGCCACCGGAAGCTGTCAGCCACACCGCTGTGACTTCAGCGAGACTGCCTCCACGCATGCACTGGTGGACCGCGTTGTGTTCGCTGTCGATTGGGAGTAGCGGCTTTTGCTGGCGTCGAGCCTCGGTGGTAATCAATTCACCAGCCGCTACCAGACACTCTTTGTTTGCCAGTCCAACCCACTTCCCCGCCCGGACTGCCTCATACGTCGCTTCCAGACCAGCAACACCAACGATGGCGCTCACCACAAAATCAGCGTCATGATGAGTGGCAACCTGAACTGTGCCGGCCGCGGCGGAAAGAACGGGAATCCGCAGACCTACCGCATTGAGCAGATTTTTCAGCTCAGACGCTCGCTCCTCGGTAGCCATTGAAATCAGCTTGGGCTGCCATCTGCGACATTGCT
Organism: Acidobacteriota bacterium; assembly: GCA_003225175.1. Classification (NCBI taxonomy): domain Bacteria; kingdom Pseudomonadati; phylum Acidobacteriota; species Acidobacteriota bacterium. The sequence goes on along the minus strand of QIBA01000047.1, from coordinate 33,842 downwards.
CGAATGCAATTTCAACATTGTTCCCGGCCGCAAGTGATGTCACGCTAAAGCGTTCCGGGTAAGCTTCAACGATCTTTAGCGTGCTGACGCCGATGGATCCCGTGGAACCAAGGATGGCTATCCGGCGCTTGGAATCGGGAGAAACTTCCAGCAGAGAAGCTGGATTGAGAGGATTACTCACGTCTAGAAGTTTATTTTGCGGAAAGAACAATAGTACCACAGTACTGGTGACGCCAGCAGCAAGGCATCAACTCGATCGAGTATGCCGCCATGTCCCGGAAGTAGTCTTCCCGAGTCCTTGATGTCGGCGCCGCGCTTCATCATTGACTCCACAAGGTCCCCAAGCTGAGCAGCGATGTTGATTGATACCGAAACTAAGATAGCCATCCAGATGGCATTGGGCGCGGGACTCGGCTTCGCCGAAAGGACGCTCTCACCTGCCAATAGCTTCCAGTCGTAAAGCCTTTCGGCGATAGGACGGTTATAAACCAACATCAAGGTTCCAGCGATCATACTGCCAACTATCGACGCAGCCGCGCCCTCCCATGATTTGCCAGGACTGATACGCGGCGCCAATCGATGCCGACCGATTGCGCCTCCCACATAGTAGGCGCAGATATCGCCTGCCCACACCACGAGCAATAAATAAAGAATCGCGAATGCTCCATCCGGGATTAGACCGCGAGTAAAGAGGAGGAATCCCAAAGTGATACCGATATATGGCAGCGCGATGTATGACACCGCCGCGGAAGGAAGCGCCTGACGCAAGTCTTCTGTTTGCATAGCGGCCACCAGCAACACAAAAGGCATGAGACTCACCATGACGAGCAGAATCTGGTATTGCGTCCAGGGATCGCGCAGCGTCTGCAAACCTGGTAAACCCAGGGGACGCACCTGACGGATCACAACCGAAACATAATAGTAGCCGAGCACTGCGAGCACAGCGACGTACGTGAGTGTCCGCAACGGCTTCAGATTGTGCGCAGCCGCAATGTTCAAGTACTCATCTGCGCATGGCAAAGCGATGATGGCGAGAATGAGGGCAAACAGCCAGAACGGCGCTTTGAAAACCGCCAGCACTACGAGAGGAATGAGGACAATTGCGGTGAGAACGCGCTGCATTGCAGAAATTAAATCATCCCGAGGAGTCGCGCGAAAGTGATTGAAAGGTGTCTATTTGTGCAGGGCCAGCTCGCTGGCGAGCGAATCATCCGGCCGAGTACCGTTTCCAGAGACGCGCTGAGCACGTCCGTTGGAGGAAGCGCTGAGCCCACCGTAGCGCCGATCGCGACGTTGATAGTCGGCGATAGCCTCAAGCAGATCAACGCCTTCAAAATCAGGCCACAACTTGCCAGTCACATAAATTTCGGCATACGCGATCTGCCAGAGTAGAAAATTGCTGACGCGTAGCTCGCCACTCGTGCGAATTACCAAATCGGGATCTGGCATCGTGCCATACAAATGACGGCTCACGACTTCTTCATCGATGTGGAGATGATCGATCCCGCCATTGTTCCTGGCCGCAGTGATGATTGCGCGGAAGGCGTCCACGATCTCTGCGCGTGCTCCGTAGTTGAGCGCCAGTGTCAAAACCATGCCTGTATTGCCGGCAGTCGCCTCTTCAGCCCACTTCAGTCGTTCCTGCACCGTCTTCGGCAACTCATGGATGCGGCCAATGCACGTAAGGCGCACATTGTTCCGATTCAGACGCGGAACTTCCTGCTTGAGGTACTGACGCAGCAACTGCATCAGAAAATCTACTTCCGTGCGCGGGCGTCGCTTCCAGTTCTCTGCGGAGAACGCGTATAGCGTCAAGTAAGACAAACCGATTCGCGCCGCAGTCTCTACTACGCCTCGTACTGTCTGAACTCCGCTACGATGTCCCACAAACCGGGGCAAGTGTCGCCGGTTCGCCCAGCGTCCATTCCCATCCATGATGATCGCTATGTGCTGCGGCACGTGGCCAGGGTTGAGGCGCGAATAAACCGCTCGCTCCTTTGCCGACAGCTCATCGACGTTGCTACTGTTTTCTTGCAAGTGCTTCATGACGCAAAGTAGTAAGTTATCACAGAGGGTTGCGGAATGTCATGGGCTTTCATTAGCGCCGGATTGTGCAACGGAGCACTCGGTGGAATCTTCGACTTTCACTGGGTTGAAGCCGATTGCCAGGCCGGTGTTCGCGCTCGAACACTGGGTGCTGTTTTCGGAACATTGCGGTTCCACATCTATCCAATCACTACCCACAAACAACTACTTGCATCGCAACTGCCTGGCCCTGAAAATGCACACCAGCCGAGAGAAAGCTGTCTGGAGAAGTATTGATGATGATCATCCGGGATCTCAGTTATTCCCTTCGCCGTCTGCGCAATTCACCGGGCTTCGCACTTACAGCGGTTCTCACGCTTGCTCTTGGCATGGGAGTTACGACTGCCGTATATAGCGTGATCCAGGCGGTACTGCTCAACAGCCTGCCCTTTCCGCATCCCGAACAACTGTACGTTTTCCGCGAGTCCGCGAAGGCGCAAGCTATGAGCGTTGCCTGGCCGAACTTCGAAGAGTGGCGGGCGCAGCAACATTCTTTTGAAGGACTCGCGGCCTACGACTTAAAGCACTTCGATTACTTCGACGGAACCCACACCAGTTTGCCGCGCGCAGCAAGAGTGACCGCCGAGTTCTTTCCTCTCCTCGGCGCTCGTCCATTTCTTGGCCGACTATTCAGTGCCAATGAGGACAAGCCGGGCGCTCCGGCAGTCGTGATGCTGAGCCATTCGTTTTGGCAAAATCAGCTTCACGGCGATTCCAAAATAGTTGGATCGTCGGTAAACCTGAGCGGCAAACCATACAGCATCGTCGGAGTGATGCCGCCAGAGTTTCACTTCTTCCTCAGCCGTCCCGAAGACATGTATGTGCCGCTTGGTCCCGAGGCTGCCGATCCTTCATTCAATAATCGGACGGCGCATGGAAGTATCAGTGTGCTGGCTCGTCCGCGTCCTGGAGTTACCGAGAATGCAGCGCGCGCTGAACTGGAGGGAATTGCAGCGCGGATCGCAGCTGAGTATCCGGCCACCAATGGCGATCATTCGGTGCTGATGTATCGTCTGCAGGAAAACTACTTCAAGTCCATTCGTCCGGTGCTTTCGTTGTTGATGGCGGCGGTAGCGATCGTCCTCCTCGTCGGCTGTGCCAATGTCAGCAACTTGCTGCTAACGCGTAGTGCCGACCGGGAACGGGAATATGCCGTTCGCGCTGCTCTCGGTGCGAGCGGATATCGCATCTTTCAGCAATCCCTGGGCGAGAGCCTTTGGCTGGCTGTATTCGCCGGAGCCTCCGGCGTTCTAATCGCATATGCATCTTTGCCGTTCTTGCTGAGGTTGGGGCCGCAAGATATTCCGCGCCTTGGAGACACGGCGATCCGATGGCCGGTATTGACGTTTAGCTTTGCCGTGACCGCGGCCATCGCCATTGTTTGCAGCGTGCTCCCCGGCTGGGCTACCTTGCGCATCGCCCCGGAGCAGGCATTACGCAGTCATTCAGTTTCTGCCTATGCCGGACATCGCCGGCAAGTGATTCGCTCTTCCCTGCTCGTCGCCGGGGTGGCGGTCACGATTGTGCTGGTTGCCGGAACTGGACTGTTGCTTCAGAGCCTGCGAAAGACGCTCGCAGTGAATCCAGGCTTTGTACCCGAGCACCTGCTGAGCCTGGATATCGTACTCACCGGCGAGAAATACAAGGCGCAACAAGCAAGTCAGAGCTTCTTTTCTACGGCAGTCGATCGGCTGCGAGCCGTCGCCGGCGTGATTGATGTCGGAAACGTATGCACCCCACCATTGGTTGGCGAATGCGGAGACTACTTCTATACCATTCCGGGCCGAATACAGCCTGATGATCCGAATCTGCCGATTGCGTTGCACAACGTTGCAGACGAAAACTATTTTCGCGCTGCGGGAATTCGCACTATTTCGGGAAGGACGTTTCTCTCGACAGATAACGCATCCTCAGCTCACGTTACGGTCGTCAATCAGACGTTCGCGCGCAAATGGTGGCCGACTGGGGACGCCGTAGGACATATGCTTCGCTTTGGCGGTCGAGGCGAGGCCGGTGACCTGCTGCAGATCGTCGGGGTCGTGGACGATGTAAAGCAGTTCGGGTTCGATGCTGAAACGGAACCTGAAATGTTTGTCCCTGAAGCCCAAGGACAACACAGCACCATGGTGCTGCTGGTGCGCACCAGCGGAAATCCGGAAAGCATCGCAGCCGCCGCCGAAACCGCAATTCACACTATCGACAAAGAAGTTCCAGTCCGCATTCACCCGATGAGCTACTACTTGTCGCAGAGCCTGCGCCAGCGGCAGTTCCTCACTCTGCTGCTATCGATCTTTGCTGGCTTGGCCTTGTTTCTTGCAGCTCTGGGAGTTTTCGGCGTGGCTGCTTATGCCGTCGCATCTAGAAAAGCGGAGATCGCAGTGCGCATCGCCCTCGGCGCTCAACCACAGAGCGTAAAGCGGTGGATCACGGCTCAAATCGTACGGAAGGTCGCACTTGGATGCCTAGTTGGTCTGCTCGGAGCGTTGCTTTCTACTCGTTTGGTTCGCGATCTACTCTATGGCGTCTCGCCCACAGATCCGTTTGTATTGGGTGCTACTTGCGTGTTGTTGATTACAGGCGCTTTGCCGGCCGCTTGGATTCCAGCTCGGCGGGCCGCCTCGATCGATCCTATGCAGACGCTGCGAGCGGAATGATGCGCACTCGCAAAGCAAGAAGCAACAGCGGCTTAAGAAGCAGTCGGGAAACGCTTCCGTGGAGCACCGGAGACTCAGGGGCACAAGCTGCGGGTCGCAAGGAAAGTGATGCAAAAGTATCGCTCAGTCCTGAAGAGACTTGCTAAGAGCTAAGGATCTACTTGCATTTTTCGAGGGCTTCAGCTCAGCTTGAGGTCCACGAACGACGTCAAAATACCTGATGTCACCCCTCAGGCCGTAGCATGGCAGCCGCATTTGCCCATTGAATCTGAGGCGGGCTGGGGTCTGCCGTTTGATCAGCAGCGAAAACAGCAGATCCCCCGCGCCACAACAACAGCCGACACATCAGCTGCTATGGGCGCAGGGCGCTGGATGAAAGGCGCTAACCAAATTGAGGGTAAATAACTTACGATACGAAACAAAGAGGCCGGAGGACTCTTCCGGCCTCTTCCTATTATAGGAATCCAGCTCAGTTAATCTTCACGCAAACCGCTTTGGTCTCGGTGTAGAGCTCCAGAGCTTCTTTACCCATTTCACGGCCCCATCCGGATTGCTTGTAACCGCCGAAAGGCATGGCCGCGTCGAAGACGTTGTAGCAGTTGATCCACACCGTACCGGCCTTCAGTTTATTCGCTAGAGCGTGGGCTTTGCCGATGTCTTTCGTCCAAATGCCCGCCGCAAGTCCATAGCTAGTGTTGTTGGCTTCGGCGGCGATCTCGCCGACACTCTTGAAAGGCATCGCTGTAACCACCGGCCCAAAAATCTCCTCTTGCACCACTTTCATTTTGGGATTGGTGTTGACCAGAACCGTCGGCTCAACGAAATAACCACGATTGCCGACTTTCTTCCCACCAACCACCGCCTTCGCACCTTCATTCAGGCCTGCCTCCATGTAGCCGCACACGCGCCGGAACTGCTCTTCGGAAACCAGCGGTCCCATCTGCGTGTCGGTGTTCATACCTGGACCCACACGGATCTTTTTCGCCGATTCCGACACACCCTCGACTACCTTGTCGAAGATTTTGTCTTCCACGAAGAGACGAGAGCCGGCGCAGCAGCATTGTCCGTGATTGAAGAAGATCGCGTTGGCAGCGCCTGCAGTCGCTTTGTTCACATCGGCATCGTCAAAAACGATGTTCGGCGACTTGCCGCCCAACTCGAGAGTCACCTTCTTCAGATTTCCGGCGGCAGCGTGAACAATCAACTTTCCGACTTCGGTAGAGCCGGTGAAGGCGATCTTGTCCACATCTGGATGGGCTGCCAGCGCAGCGCCGGCAGTTTCGCCGAAGCCGGTGACAATGTTCAACACACCGGGAGGAAGTCCAGCTTCCATCGCCAGTTCCCCCAGACGCACTGCAGACAGAGGAGTCTGCTCGGCCGGTTTGAGAACGACGGTGCATCCAGTCGCGAGCGCAGGTCCAAGTTTCCATGCCGCCATCAGCAGCGGGAAGTTCCACGGGATGATCTGTCCGACGACTCCGATAGGCTCACGTCGAGTGTAGGCGAAGAATGGTCCCGCAATGGGAATCGTGTTGCCCTCGATCTTAGTTGACCATCCTGCCATGTAGCGAAATAGATCGACGGCGAGCGGAACGTCGGCAACGCGCGAGACCGAAATCGGCTTACCGTTGTCCAGAGTTTCAAGTTCGGCGAATTCTTCAGTGTGCTCTTCGAGCAGATCGGCGATTTTCCAGATGATACGACCACGCTCGCTCGCCGACATCTTGGTCCAGGGACCATTCTCAAATGCGCGGCGCGCCGCCTTTACCGCGGCATCGATATCTGCCTTGTCGCCTTCAGCCACTCGGGCGAGGACTTCACCTGTTGCGGGATCGATGGAATCAAATGTCTTACCCGACGAAGCAGCGACCCATCTGCCGTCGATTAGAAGTTTCCTTGGGGTTGCTAAGAATTGACTGACTGCATCTTGCATCTGCAGCGGAGTTGCTGTTGCCATACTGCCTCCTCAGAAGTGAGGTTGGAAGGAACTGGGGCATCTTACCACTGGACGGTAGTACCCGGGGAGCACAGCCGGGGGAAGAGCGAACACGAAGGATACGAAGTGCTCACCAAGGACACGAAGGAGCTTCGTGACGTCTCGCTGTGCGCCTTCGTGACCTTCGTGTTGTCTTTGGGGATTAAGCCGCCGCAGCTTTCCTACGCTGCTCGCGGACGCGCTCCACATTTTTGGTGATGCTCTCAACCTTCTGCTGTGCCTCAGGTGAGCTGGTAAGGAAATCTTCAATTCTTTTCCAGAACATTGGGTTGACCGTCTCGCGTAATCCGGAGAGAAACGGTTTCAGCTTCACGTAGTTGAAGATCATTTCGTTGCAGTTGTCGAGGAACAGGTGCTGATCGAGCGCACCACGTGCCACGAATGACATCGCCATGTCCCAATAGGAAGTTACCTGGCGGAAGTAAGCGAACTCCTTTCCTCCGGCGCCGAAGAGTTTGCCAAGCTCCTCAAAACTGCTCGGCCAGAAGTCGAAAGTCATGAACTTGCGGGCTTCGCGCATCACCGGTTCGCATCGCATTTGATACAAGCGCAAAATGATGTCGACATCGCCGTGCGTTGCTTTGTTGGTCATACCTGGAGAGAGAGTCTGATCAGCCATTGCGGAACTCCTTTTGAATATGGATGGGCGATCGCTATCGTAACCGATTTCCGCATCTCCAGGCACCGTCATGCGCTGATAAGTTGTACAAAACTGCCCCAAACTGGCTTTGAATGTGCCTCAAAAGTGCATCTGGAGTGCCTCAAAAATGCTCGAATTGACGCCGAATGAGGCACTGAGGATCAGAAGCTGAAACTGCACAGACATCTTCTATTAGAACGTATCAGGACGCGCTTTCACGGCGCACTTTATCGGATTTGCAAATTTCGCTGAGATGGCGGCTAGCGTTCGAGGCAATTTGGCCTATGGGGGTACTCTGAATCCGAATGGACGAGGCTAAATCGGTTTATCTTCGCCCTCAAGACCTGAACCGATCCGGAGTTACTGGACCTCCGCTCCCAGGCCAGCGGCAAAGGAGTAAGAAAGTAAAGTACCTGCGAAATGAAAACCGCGAAGCATTGGCGACCTTAGTCGCTTAGAAAAACAGAAGTGCGCGTTACGCCACTGCCACAGGTTCCTTGGTGGCGACTTGCTTCGAGTAGTCGCACTTGACGATTGGGGCTTCGGTAGTCTCAGCCGCAGCCTCGCGTTTGGCCTTTGCCGGCTTCTTCTTGCGTTTCGGCTGAGGCTCTTCCTCCTCCGAGGCCGTGCGCTTGTTGTTCGGGCACACCAGGAAGGTACCTGCTTTCAAATTCTTCTCAAGCAGATATGGGCTGCCGCACTCCGGACATTCCTCGGCAACAGGTTTGTATGCGGAAGTGAACTCGCACTTTGGGTAATTCGAGCAGCCGTAGAAGATGTTGCCGCGACGCCGGGCCTTCTTTTCCACCAACTCGCCGTCCTTGCGTCCTTCCGTCGCGCATAGCGGGCAGCTCACTCCGATGAAGTTCTGTTTCACGTACTTGCATTCAGGATATCCGCTGCAAGATACAAATTCGCCATAGCGGCCGTGACGCAGCACCATGTTGCGGCCGCATTTCGGACAAATCTCCTCCAGCGGAACGTCGGGAACCTTCTTGCCCTGATCGAGACGGCGCGTCGTCTTGCACTCTGGATATCCGGTGCAAGCCATGAACTGACCGAAACGGCCTCGCTTCAGGACCATCGTGCGTCCACAATTCTCGCAGTATTCCTCCTGCGTAGTTTCCTGCAGGTCGGCATTTTCGAGATCGGGTAGATCGATGACGTTCTCTTTGGTGAACGTGCAGCTATTGGGATCTTCCTTGTCGTACGCGCTGCAGGCGAAGAATGAACCGAACTTGCCCCACTTCAGGACGAGTGGCGAGCCACAGCGCTCGCACTTCTCATCAGTGGGCTTCTCCATGCGCTTCACATTCTCCATGTGCTTCTGCGCATACTTCAGGTCCTTTTGGAAGCGTTTGTAGAACTCCGACATCGCGTCGGTCCACTTCTCTTTGCCCTCCTCAATTTCGTCGAGTTCCTCTTCGAGGCGAGCTGTGTAAGCCGGATCGAAGATCTCCGCAAAGTTCTTCACCAGCAAGTCGGTTACGACGAGACCGATTTCCGTTGGAATGAACTTGCCGCCGATCTTCTGCACGTACTGGCGCTCCTGTATGGTTCCCAGAATGGCGGCATATGTCGATGGACGACCGATGCCACGCTCTTCCAATTCCTTTACGAGCGAGGCTTCGTTGTAACGCGGCGGAGGTTCGGTGAAGTGCTGCTCCGGTTTCAAATCCTTCAGTGTGAGCTTCTGATCTGCTTCCAGCGGCGGCAGCTTGTGTTTCAGCGCCTCATCCTCTTCGTCCTTGACTTCCTTCGATTCTTCATAAACCTTGAGGAAGCCTTCAAACTTGAGCACAGAACCTGTCACGCGGAAGTTGTAAGTGCGATCCGCGACGGCGTCGATATCAACTGAGGTCTGGTCGAATACAGCGGGCATCATTTGTGAAGCGACAAAGCGCTGCCAAATGAGCTTGTAAACCTTGAATTCATCTTCCTGCAAATACTGTTTTACCAAGTCAGGGTGACGCAGTGCAGATGTCGGACGAATCGCTTCGTGCGCCTCTTGCGCGTCCTTCTTCGACTTGTAAATATTGGGCGACTCTGGAAGAAACTCTTTGCCAAAATTCGAGGCAACAAGTTCGCGCACTTCGTCGAGCGCATCTTGCGCAACACGCATCGAATCGGTACGCATGTAGGTAATCAGACCTACCGATCCTTCATCCCCCAGTTCCACACCTTCATACAGACGCTGAGCAAGCATCATCGCTCGTTTCACGCTGAAACGCAGCTTGCGCGAGGCGTCCTGCTGGAACTTGCTCGTCGTGAATGGTGCAGCCGCGCTGCGGCGGCGTTCCTTCTTCTCGACAGAACGCACGCTCCATTGCGCTTGGCGCACCGCATTTGTGATCTTCTCGGATACTTCCCCATTCGGAACTTCGGTCTTCTCGCCGCCAATTCCTGTAAAACGCGCATCAAAAGCCGGCGGCTTCACTGCCGAGAGATGCGCGTCGATTGTCCAGTATTCCTTCTTCTCAAACGCCTTGATCTCTCGTTCGCGTTCGACAATCAAACGCAGAGCGACAGTTTGCACACGACCGGCTGAGAGTCCACGGCGAACCTTGTCCCACAACAGCGGAGAAATCTGATAGCCAACAATGCGATCAAGAACGCGACGCGTCTGCTGCGCGTCAACCAGATTCCAGTCGATCTCTCGAGGATGATCAAACGCGGCCTTCACTGCCTTTGAAGTGATTTCGTTGAAGGTCACGCGATGAATGGGAATACCACCGCCGCGCTTCTTCTTGGGCTTTGCTTCTCCAAGTTCCTCGTATAAGTGCGCAGCAATAGCTTCGCCTTCCCGGTCCGGGTCAGCCGCGAGGTAAATGGCGGACGCACCCTTAGCCTTCTTTTTCAGATTCGTTAAGACCTTTTCTTTACCGGGAATGACGATGTACTCGGTTTCGAAGTCGTTATCGAAATCGACACCGATCTGACTCTTCGGCAGATCTTTAACATGGCCGAGCGAGGCTTCGACTTCGTAATCCTTGCCGAGATACTTATTGATCGTTTTCGCCTTGCCCGGCGACTCAACGATGACTAAAGCTTTGGACAATGTTCTTTCCTTAATGCAAAGTCTGTTGCGAAACTATCACAAGCCGAAAGATATCGGCCAACTGGTCAAAACGTCTTAACGTAATTCTTGCCTGGAAGCTGTTTGACTTTGCCTGCCAGTTCCAGCTCAAAGAGTGCTGAAAAGATTTCCGATGAGGAGATTTCTCCCTCCAGCTTTTCAATAATCACGTCGAGCTGGGTAACCTCGTCGGGCTTCAGCAGCGCGAAAATGCGCTTTTCGTGCGGCGACAGCTGCGAATCCGCGAATAGAGATGCTTCAGCCGGCTTCGGGGATTCAACCCGCCAATTTGCCTCGAGTTGCAGCTTGATGTCGACGGGGAGCTCTTCCCACACATCCTCCCACGTTGCCGTGAGCTTAGCCCCTTGTTTTATCAGCGTATTAGGTCCCCACGAGTTTCGATTTGTAACATTGCCCGGGACGGCGAAAATCTCCCTTCCCTGCTCCAGCGCACAACGAGCCGTGATGCGCGTTCCGCTGTACTCGCCAGCTTCGACTACCAGCACTCCCAGCGATAGGCCGCTGATAATTCGGTTCCGAATCGGGAAGTTCTGCGGGGCTGCAAACGTCCCCACCGAAAACTCAGTGACCAGTGCTCCTCCGGCAGCAATGATCGCCTCGGCAATTCGCCGGTTGTCGCGCGGATACGGCACGTCGATTCCAGTGCCCCAGACCGCAAGCGTTTTGCCTTTGCCGTTGAGCGCTCCGCGATGAGCGTGAGTGTCGACACCTCGCGCCATGCCGCTCACGATCACGAGCCCACGGGACGCAAGATCGTTCGATAACCGTTCGGCCATGCCCATGCCATACGGCGTAGGATGACGAGTTCCGACCACTCCCATGCTCGGCTCAGCCAGCAGCTCACCATTTCCACGCACATAGAGTGCCAAAGGCGGGTCGTAGATCTGCTTCAGCCGGGCGGGATAATGCTCGTCTTCAAACGAAATAATCTCCGCACCAACATCGCGCGCCTTCATAAATTCTTCTTCGGCTTGCGAGAAGGACTTCCCCAGCGCGATCGATTGCGCCGAGGCTGCGGGCAATCCCGCCGCCTCGAGTTCCGTGAGCGAGGCGCTAAATACGCGTTCTACACCACCAAATTGTTGAACAAGCCGATGTCCCCGAATGGGACCCATCGCAGGCGTAAGCGTCAGCGCAAGCCACTGCAGAGTGGCGACATCTGGCTGAATGGAACGAGAAACCGCTGCGGAATCAGTCATCGGAGCAAACTGGACGCGGACGATACAGGTAGGACTGTCAGAGTGTCAAGGAACTAAAGTGAATCGGGTGATCGGGCCATCGGGTGATTGGGTGAAGTTAAAGTCCGGTTATTTCGCAGTCGAATGATTCCTGCGATTTTTGGACTCACTAAATCGCGCAATGACGAAATCACAACTTCGCCTTTCACTTCACCCGATCAGCCGATCCTCTTTGCCTGTTACTATTTCCATGAATGTCTCGACTCCGAGTCTCTGCCATCAGTTATCTGAACACCGCTCCGCTGATGTGGGACTTCGAACAGGGCTCGCGATCTGCCGAGCTGCGCAAACAATTCCAGGTTGATTACACGATTCCCTCACGCTGCGCACAGCTGCTTGAGGAAGGCTCTGCTGATATCGGAATTATTCCCGTTGCTGCGTACACGACCATTCGCTCTTTGCGTGTTCTTCCGGATGCTGCTATTGCGAGCAAGGGTGCAGTCCGTTCGATTCTTCTCATAAGCCGGCAACGGTTCAGCGAAATCCGGAGCGTGGCTCTGGACTCATCATCGCGCACATCTGCAGCGCTGGTTCAGGTGCTTCTGCGAATGCAGAATCGGGATGTCACGTTCGCTTCCGCGGAGCCAGGACTGGATGCCATGTTGCAGAAGTACGACGCTGCATTGCTGATCGGAGACCCTGCTCTGCAGGTAGATCGGGCGCAATATCAAACTTGGGACCTGGCAGAAGAATGGTGGAACATGACTGGAAAACCTTTCGTCTTTGCGTTCTGGGCGGTGCGTGAAGATGCTGCGCCGGAGGAGGAACTCAGTCGAGTGGGAGAAGTCTTTCGCGAATCCCGTGACAAAGGGCTGAAGCATATCCCCGAAATCGCAGATCAGTGGTCACCCAAGCTCTCGATTTCCCAAAATGCTGTAAGCAGCTATCTAAGAGATAACATCTATTATTACCTCGATACCGAAAGCATATCGGGTATGAAACTGTTCTTCGAACTTGCAGCTTCTTACGGAGTACTTCCCTCCGCACCTGAGCTGCAGCTGGTTCCGGAACTCACATTCCGCAACTCGACTTCTGAAAACCGCGTCTAACCAGCTAGGTTACGCGCGTGTTCTCCGGGCTGATTATCGCGGGTGGAGTGTGGGCAAAACTGCGCGCGCTAGGACCAATCGGCGAAGTCCTGCTCGGTTTGGCGGATGCATCGGTTGTGCCCACTCCTGGAAGCCTTGATCTCCTGCTCATTCTCCTCGTCGGATCTTCCCCACATAACTGGTGGATCTATGTTCTGGCAGCGACGATCGGCTCCTCGCTCGGTGCTTACATCACTTATGGCATCGGAGTGAAAGGCGGAAAAGAGGGACTTGCGAAGCGCATTCCCGAAAGGAAAGTGAAGAATGTATATCGCTGGAGTGAGAAGTATGGAGTTGGGGCTGTAGCCGTTCCAGCCTTCCTACCACCACCGTTTCCGCTCTCACCATTTCTGCTGGCCGCTGGAGTGATGAAAGTTCCCAAAACGAAATTTCTCGGGGCATACGCCGGCGGAAGGCTTGTTCGTTACGGCGTTGTGGCGTGGCTAGGACGGAAATATGGGCAGTCGATTGTTCGGGCGATGCAGCTGTATTCGCGGCCGATCATTTGGACACTGATCGTTCTAGCCGTACTTGGGGGACTCGCAACGGCAGCTTACCTGTGGCGCCGGAAGCAAAAAGGATTGCCGATGCTGCATTCGGCAGAGAAGAAGGCAGCGTAAACAGCGGCGGCCGGCTAGTAAGCCCAACGCAAAAGCGTGGCTCCCACCGTGAATCCGGCTCCAACCGACGCGAGCAGCACAAGATCACCTTTTTTCAGCTTGCCTTCATCCAGAGCGCTTTGCATGGCCAGAGGAATAGTTCCGGCGGTGGTATTTCCATACTCACCGATATTGATGATGACGCGATCTGATGCCAAGCCCAGCCGTTCAGCCGTCGCCGTAATGATTCGTTTATTTGCCTGGTGAGGAATAAAGGCGACTACGTCGGTCCCCGTGAATCCATTTCGAGTAAGAATTTTTTCCGAGAATTCCGCCATCTTGCGGACGGCGTATTTGAAGACTGCACCACCATCCTGATGCACGAAATGCATCTTCTTATCTACGGTTTCATGCGTTGCTGGGTGCAAGCTGCCGCCGCCGGGCATGTTTAAGGAGCAAACACCGGATCCATCGACTTCGTGCATGAAGTCGATCAGTCCAAAATCTTCCCGATCGCTTGCGGGCTCGAGGAGCACTGCGCCAGCTCCGTCGCCGAAGATCACGCAGGTAGCGCGGTCGGTGTAATCGATAATCGCAGACATCACATCGGCGCCGATCACCAACACCTTCTTGTGTGATCCAGTTTGAATCAATTGCGCTCCGCACTGCAGCGCGTAAACAAATCCAGAACATGCGGCGGAGAGATCGAACCCCCAAGCGCCCGGCGCTCCCAGTTTGTATTGAACGAGGCAAGCCGTGGAAGGAAACAGCATGTCTGGCGTGACCGTACCAACGATAATTGCTTCGACTTCGGATGGAGCAACTCCCGCATTTCTAAGCGCTATCTGCGCAGCTTCGCAGGCGATATCTGAAGTAGCGACTCCTTTGTCCACCAGATGACGCTGGCGAATTCCGGTGCGCTCCTGGATCCACTGGTCGTTGGTCTCGACCATTTTTTCAAGGTCGGCGTTGGTGAGAAGTCGGGGAGGAACGTAGGTTCCGAGGGCACTGATTTTGGCCCGCTGAAGCTGTCTCAAACCATTCTCCAGGAGTGAGTTGGCCGTCGAAAGCAGCTCTGACGGTCGGCAAAACCTAAGCGAGCCAGATACCGGGGAGCCCACTGCACATGCACTGGCCCATTACCGTTGCTTCCTTCCGGACCTGGCGGGGTTCACGGGATTACATCGCGCGGGACCCGGCATCTGACATTCCGATATTAACATTCGCTTCCGCCAAGATTCCGCAGGTTCCAGGCACGACAGCAGCGCGCGGTGAAAATGAGCGAACAAGATTCAGAGCAGCTGGACGGGAGACTCCCCCAATTGAGCGGACATCAAGAACGACGTCCTTAAGGAACTACTTGCTCCTGAAATTTCCGGGGTAAACTGGGCTCAATGCCGATGTCTTCTGACGCGCCAAGTGTCGCGCGAAGCGCGCACCCCGTTATTCAACGATTCTTCGAAATTTCTCTGTACTTCCTTCTATTCACCGGCTTCGCGATCCTTGCTGGAACCGGCAGGCTCGATCTCTTATCGCTGATCCTCGGCGTCTCTGCACTGCTGGCAAAGGGTTATCTCCTGCTTCGGCACGTAAATGTCACTCTTCCCGAACGGTGGACTACCTACTTCACCCTCATTTATGTCTTTTTCTTTGCCGTCGACTACTTCCTGATCTCGCAGACATTCATCGGCTCATTGATCCACATGCTGCTGTTCGCCGCGATTGTGAAAGTTTTTTCCGTCCATCGCGAACGCGATTACGTGTATCTGGGAATGTTGTCATTTGGCATGGTTCTCGCGGCAGCTGTGCTCACGGTGGATTCTCTCTTCTTCGCGCTGTTCTGTGTATTTGTGCTGCTCGCAGTCATGACCTTTGTGAGCATGGAGATGCGACGATCCTGGATCGTTGCTGAACCATCCGCTCCGACGGAAACGCGGGAGCTGCGCGATCTGCGGCGATTACCAGGGTCCGTCGCGCGAGCGTGCATCGTCCTAGTGGTGAGCATCGTCGTTGGAACAATCGCCTTCTTCTTTCTGATTCCACGGAAGGCTTCTGCCGGATACCTCAGCGCGTTGAGCTCTCGCAGCGATCTCTCCACAGGGTTCAGCGAAGAGGTGAGACTCGGAGAAATTGGAGAGCTGCAGCAATCCAGCGTCGTGATGATGCATGTCAAATTTGCACCCGGCACCCGCGTTCCGAATGACCTACGGTGGCGTGGCGTGGCGCTCACAAAATTCGATGGCAAGCTATGGAGCAATCCGCGCGAGAACAGTATGCCCCAGGCGATGAATTCAAATTGGGCTCTGGGACTCACAGCATCGAACCCGCGACTCTTGGCCGGACACGGCGAGCACGTGCACTACAAGATTTCGCTGGAACCCTTCGGATCACGCGTCTTCTTCGTGCTTCCGGAAGCGCAATCGATCAATGGCAGGTATCGATCGATCAGCATCGACTCAACCGGCTCAATCTTCAATGCCGATAACTCACGCGGGATCAGCGACTACATGGTGACTTCGGAGCTCCCGCCGCCTATGCCGAAAAATCTGCGGCCAAATGGCCAGATAGGTTTGAGCGAGATGCTTTACATGACGCCTCCGGCGAATCTTGATCCTCGCATCAAAGACCTCGCCCAGCAGATTACAGCGAGCCACGAGACGCCGTTTCAGAAGGCATCGGACATCGAGCGTTATCTCGCGAGCCACTATGGCTACACACTGCAGCTGCCATCCATTTCCCCGATAGATCCGATAGCCAACTTTCTCTTCGAACGCCAAGTGGGGCACTGCGAGTACTTCGCGTCTTCGATGGCCGTGATGCTGCGGACGCTTGGAATTCCATCGCGGCTCGTCAACGGCTTCCGCGGTGGTGAGTACAACGACCTAACGGAAAGCTATATCGTGCGAGCCAAAGATGCGCATTCCTGGGTAGAGGCTTACTTTCCCGGCTATGGATGGTACACATTCGACCCAACTCCAAGCTCGTCCTCAGTCGACCATAGTTCCTGGAATCGCGTGTAT
The DNA here is from genome assembly GCA_003225175.1 of Acidobacteriota bacterium. NCBI lineage: Bacteria > Pseudomonadati > Acidobacteriota > Acidobacteriota bacterium. The sequence continues at coordinate 17,425 of QIBA01000047.1, read as the reverse complement.
CTCTACATGGATGCCATGCGCGAGTTCTGGCACGAGTGGGTCGTGAACTACGACACTGGACATCAAACCCTGCTGGGCTCGACGCTCGTACGTCAAAGCCGCATGCGCTTTGATTCCCTTCACGACGGCGCTCAGTCTTTCTATGAAGGTCTGTTGCGCCAGGCTAGGGCGGTGCGCAATCACTTCGAACAGCACCAGCGCATGTGGACACTGTGGCTCGGTGGTGGTCTCGCACTCTCCATGCTTTTGTTGCTGGGACCGAGAGGCTTTCGTGTGCTTCGGCGATTCAGAATCGCGAAGAAGCCGATGCTCGAGCCGCATACGGCAGCAACCATCTGGTACACGCGCGTGCTGAGACTCCTATCGAAGCGCGGTATTCGAAAGAATCCCGCGCAGACTTCCCATGAGTTCCTAAAGACCATTCGCCAGGAGACTATCCGCCAATCTGCAGCGCGCTTCACTGCGCACTATGAGCGCGCGAGGTTCGGCGATTCGCCTGAAGACGCTGAAAAGCTGCCGGAGCTGTACCGCGAAATGGAAGCCGCCTCGAAGGAGAAATGAATTGCCTGGTGGGGCCTGCCAGCCCGGAATGGTAAAATTGAAAGATTGCATGCCCGTAGAAGCTTGTCCTGAAATCTCTCCTGCTATTTCAGATAGCCCCAATTCGAGGCCTTCAAGAGCTATCAAGAAGGTAGGGTTCGTCAGCCTTGGCTGTCCGAAGAACTTGGTCGACAGCGAAGTCATGATGGGGCTTTTGAATCAGGCTGGAGCCAAGATCACCACTCGCGTCGATGAAGCCGACATCATCGTTGTGAATACGTGTTCGTTCATCGATTCGGCAAAGCAGGAATCCGTCGACACAATTCTTGAGATGGCACAGCATAAGGCTGCCGGAAGAGCGCAGAAGCTCATCGTGGCCGGCTGCCTCGTAGAACGCTACCGCTCGGAGATCCAGAAAAATATTCCAGACATTGATGCCGTCGTCGGCACTGGGGAACTCGAACACATCATCGCAGCGGCGGGCATTGCACCCGCACCGCTTGCTCCGACTCAAGCGGACTCACCGTTCAAGATTCTGATCGATCGAGCGCCAAGCGCAGTTAAGACACACTCGCGACCGGAAGGCAGAGCGCGCAAGGCCGATGGACGTTTTTCACGCGCTGATTGGGAGGGCGCAATCGCGGACCTGCCCAACTACTTATATAACGAGAACACTCCCCGGCTGCTTGCAACGGGAAAGACGTCTGCATACATGAAGATCGCGGAAGGCTGCGATCATCCGTGCAGCTTCTGCATCATTCCGCAGCTCCGAGGAATGTTCCGCTCAAGGCATTTCGAATCGGTCATCGCAGAGGCGCGACGTCTGGCGGCGAATGGGGTGAGAGAGCTGACTCTGATTGGTCAGGACACAACGTGCTACGGCGAAGATCTCGGCATCAAAGACGGTCTCGCTTTGCTGCTCGCCCGGCTTGCGGAAATCGATGAACTGCGTTGGATCCGCTTTCTCTACGCGTATCCCAACAAGATCACCGGCCGGCTGCTGGATACGATTGCGGCGCACGAAAAGATTTGCCCCTACATCGACGTTCCTCTGCAGCATGCATCCACGTCGGTGCTGAAACGGATGAAGCGTGGAGCCGGAGCTGACATTTTTCTTAAGAGTATAGAAAAGATGCGCCGGACAATTTCGAACCTCACGCTGCGCACTTCTTTCATTGTTGGCTTTCCGGGTGAAAGCGAATCCGAATTTGCGGAGCTGTGTGAGTTTGTCGGCGCAGCTGAATTCGATTGGATGGGAGTTTTCAGTTACTCCAACGAAGATGGCGCAGCGGCTTTCAAGCTAGGAGACAAAGTCCCTACTGCTGAAATCGAGCGCCGCCGAAAGAAATTGATGCGCATTCAGCAAGCCATTAGCAAGCGCAAGAAGAAGCAGCTCGTCGGAGGTGAATTCGATGTTCTTGTGGAAGGGCCCTCGGACGAGACAGATCTGCTTTGGGAAGGACGCACTCCCATGCACGCTCCTGAGATAGATGGCAAGGTCTTCATCAACGACTTCGGTTCTCACGAATCGCTCACTGTTGGGGAATTCTACCGTTGCGAGATTACCGAGGCGCACGAGTATGATCTTGTCGCGCGCATCCTATAGGTATGGTTCGCAAGAAAGCTCTCGGTCTTCGCTGCCCCACTTGCAAGACTATCGTCTTGCGCACTGACGAGTGTTTCCCCTTCTGCAGCGATCGTTGTCGGCTGATCGACCTCGGCAAATGGGCGAGTGGTGGCTACCGCATCAGCTCGCCTGTGCTCGATCCGGAGTTGCTCGAAGAAATCGATCAGCGTCCACAGTCCGAGCCGGATAAAAATGAGCACAAGCGCCACTAAGCCAGAATCGTCTACTCCGCATACGAATTGGGCTTGGCTGGTGGGAACTTTTTTGGGGGTCGGGCAACTTCGTCCAGGTCCCGGCACATGGGCGTCGGTAGTCACCGTGCTTCTCTGGTGGGGGTTGTCACGCACGATGTCGAGTCATCTCTTCGTCGTTGCAGTTGCCATAACTTGTGCCATCGTCGCGATCGGCATCCCTGCAAGCAGCGTGGTTGCGAGAGAGAGCGGAGTGAAAGATCCAGGATTTGTCGTGATCGATGAAGTGGCGGGACAGATGATTCCGCTCATCATCGCGCCGCTTCGTTGGAAATATCTTTTAGCGAGCCTTATACTTTTTCGTTGCTTCGATATTTTGAAACCGCCGCCGCTGCGCGCGCTCGAACGGCTGCCAGACGGTACGGGCATTATGCTCGACGATGTCGGTGCCGGTGGTTACGCGCTCTTGGTTTTGGCCGCCTTGATGAAGTTCTGGCCTGTGCTTTGAGGCGATGCCGTTGAAGCGAGCGATGAGCGGGGCTGTGCAAATATGGGAATCTCAGATCGCTTGCGGGGAAAGCAGAGCTTGAACGGCAAGCCGTATATCGCATCCGTCACTCCACAATTCGCTCTTCCCGGCGGCGAAGTACGCATCTCAGGCAGTGGCCTGCGTCCTCAAGAGATGCGCCGTCCCATAGTACGTTTCGGCGATGAGCCAGGCGGTGTGGTGATCTCGTCGGACGATTTCGTAGTTGCGAGAGTTCCCGAAGGCGCCAACTCCGGTCCTGTCGTCGTAATACCCGATGAGGCTACGAGCAACGGCTTCGATCTGAAGGTAGCCGTGCCTATCGCGGAGAATCTTCACCCGGTCACCAATCCCGCCATCGATCACGAAGGAAGTCTCTTCGTCACCTTCTCCGGATCTCGCGGACAAAAAGTACCCGTTTCTATCTACAAGATCGACACCAGCTATCACGTAAAACCATTTCTCGCTGAGTTGATGAATGCCCACGGCGTCGCTTTCGATCGAGAGGGACAGATGTACGTCTCGTCGCGGCAGAACGGTACTGTCTATCGTGTGGCTCCAAATGGAACTATGTCGGCCTACGCCGAAGGAATGGGAGTTGCGACCGGCATCGCGTTTGATCGCGAACAGAACCTGTATGTTGGCGATCGAAGTGGCACGATCTTCAAGATTGCTCGCGACCGTCAGACCTTCGTCTTTGCCACTCTCGAGCCCAGCGTCTCGGCTTATCACTTAGCCTTCGGACCCGATCAGAGTCTTTATGTGACCGGCCCGACTACTTCGAGCTATGACGCCATCTATCGCATCGATCCGCACGGCGACGGCTCGCTCTTTTTCCGCGGGCTTGGTCGTCCTCAGGGGATGGCATTTGATGCCAGCGGGAATCTGTACGTAGCTGCGTCATTCACTGGAAAGCGTGGCATCGTGCGCATAACGCCAGATAAGCAGGCCACACTCTGCGTCTCCGGTCAGAATCTTGTTGGGCTATGCTTCGCCCCAGGCCGCGCGGCGGTACTCGCCACTACATCGGCTGTATTTCACCTGTCGTGGAACATCCAGGGGCTTCCGCTCTTGCCCTGATCAGGAAGCCAAACTCTGAAAGCTATACTGCAAACGTGAACGCCGAGATTATCGCCATCGGCTCGGAGCTGCTGACCCCATTCCGCCAAGACACGAATTCTCTATTTCTGACCGAGAGACTCAACGAACTCGGAGTGCAAGTTCGATTCAAGACGGTTGTTGGTGATTCACGCTCCGACTTGGTTTCGGTGGCACGCATCGCTATCGTTCGTGCCGAGATCGTGATCTTCATGGGCGGACTCGGCCCCACGGAAGACGATCTCACCCGAGAGTCAGTTGCTGAGGCATTGGGGATCGAACTGCACCGCGATCCGGAAATTATCACTGAACTCTACAAGCGCTTCGCAGAACGTCGCATGCAGATGCCCGATAACAACTCTCGTCAGGCGGACGTTCTCGATGGCGCTGTTCTCTTGCGTAATCTCAACGGAACAGCGCCGGCGCAATGGTTGCAGACGAACTGGGAGGGCGATCGTCGCTACGTCATGCTCCTCCCCGGGCCGCCGCACGAGCTGAAGCCATTGTTCGATGCTCAATGTTTCCCGAGGCTGAAGGAGGTTCTCCCACCGCAATTCATTGCGAAACGTCTCCTGCGTATCGCAATGGGTGAATCGGCATGCGACGCTCGCATCGCTCCTATTTACACGAGGGTTCCGGATGTGCAAACGACAATCCTCGCGCACGGCGGTGAAGTTCAAGTCCATCTTCAAAGCCGCGCAGATATGCAGGCGGAAGCCGATCATCGAGTGGAAGAACTGGCCGACAGGATCGAGGAAGAATTAGACGATTGTGTGATCTCCAGCAGTGGCGAACCGATCGAAAAGATTGTTGGTTATTTCCTGCAGATGCGTGGCGCGACGCTTGCCGTCGCGGAGTCGTGTACCGGCGGCATGATGGCGGAACGCATCACGTCTGTCCCCGGCAGCTCGCGTTACTTTCTTGGCGGCGCCGTGGTGTATTCAAACGAATTGAAGACCAAGCTCGCAGGAGTTCCATCAAAGTTAATCGCGGAGCACGGAGCCGTAAGCCGCGAGGTAGCGATCGCCTTGGCACAAGGAATAAGAGAGCGCACGAAAGCCACCTTCGGAGTGGGAATCACGGGAATCGCCGGTCCCACGGGCGCCACTCCGGAAAAGCCTGTTGGGCTGGTATACGTCGCAATTTCAGACGGCAATGAGCACGAAGTTGTAGAACGCCGAATGCCCGGAGATCGCGAACGCATCCGCCTTTGGGCAAGCTTCACCGGACTCGATCTTGTGCGGCGAAAGCTGCTTTGAAATGCGTTTGTTTGTTGCCATCGAGGTCTCTCCAGAAATTCGCAATCGCATTTCGGAGTTCGTCAATCAAGCTAAGCATCGCTTGGCTAACGCGCGTTGGGTCCGTCCAGAAGGACTGCACGTTACCCTGAAGTTTCTCGGTAATGTAGCTGATGAGCGACGCGTCTCCATCGAGAGTGCTCTGCAGAAGGTCAAGGCTCGGCAGTTTGAGCTTTCCGTGAGGAATATCGGGTTTTTTCCCAATCCGAAATCGCCACGTGTTCTCTGGGTCGGGCTTCATTCTGGCCCGGAGCTTGCAAGTTTAGCTGAAGGTACTGATGAAGCATTAACTTTGCTAGGATTCGAACGCGAGAAGCGCGCCTTCACTCCTCACGTGACGCTTGCGCGTTTCATGGAGAGGAGCCGGACACGAAACGTCAATACGGTGTTACCAGATCTGAACCCGAGCTTCGGTACAATGACCGCAAAGGAATTCCATCTGTATGAAAGCAAGCTGTCGCCGAAAGGCGCTTCATACAGCAAGATTGCCAGTTTTCCGCTGCACTAATCTCTGCTGAAGCCGCATGCATATCGCCGTCTATTTCGGTTTAGCGTTCGTTGCGTACGTGTTGGGTTCAATCCCTTTCGGATTGATTCTTGTTCGGGTGCTGCTCGGCAAAGACGTCCGGCTCACCGGGAGCGGGAACATTGGCGCCACTAACGTTGCGCGTTCCGGAGGGGCAAAGCTCGGCGTCGCGACATTGCTCCTCGATGCGCTGAAAGGTTATTTCGCCGTACTCCTTGCATCACTCGTGAGCCTACGGGTCGCGGGAATCGATCTTGGACTAGCCGCGTCGCTCGCGGCTTTGTGTGCAATTCTCGGACACGTCTTTCCTGCCTGGCTGCGATTTCGCGGTGGCAAGGGGGTTGCAACTGCCGTAGGAGCCTTCGTCGGATTGGCGCCCCGAGCCATTCTCGTGGTGTTCGCCGTCTTTCTCGTGACCGTTTTGATCTCCAGGTACGTTTCGCTCGGCTCCATTATCGCCAGCGCGGTATTCCCTCTGCTCGCGTTTTTTCTTTATCGTAACCAGTCTTCGCCGGCAGGCCTTGCCGTGATGTTAGGCGCTTCCCTACTGATCATTCTCAAGCACAAGGCCAACATAAGACGTCTACTTGATGGGACCGAAAACCGCCTGCAGTTCCACAAGAGCTAATGCGACGATCCATTCCTGTACCGGCACGGAGTAGCGCTTGAGCCGCATCGCAGTGATCGGAGCGGGAGCGTGGGGCACCGCACTCTCGATCGTGCTCGCGCGAGGCGGCCGGCATCAGATCCAACTTTGGGCCTATGAGCCCGAAGTTCGCGAGTCCATTGAGAAGAAGAGAAGCAACACGCTATTTCTTCCAGGCTGTCAAATCCCCGGAGCGGTACACGTAACAAACTCTCTCGCGGACGCTCTCAGCAGGGCAGAAATACTTCTCACCGTGATGCCATCACATCACGCCCGATGCCTTTATGAGCAAATCAAGGCCCTGCAACCAACCGCGAAGATCGTGGTAAGCGCAACCAAGGGGATCGAGAACGGCACCTACAAGCGAATGACTGAAATCGCAACGCATGCAGCCGGAATAAAGGGGGTGGCCGCGCTAAGCGGGCCTACATTTGCGAAAGAAGTCGCGCGAGGAGATCCAACGGCGCTCACTGTTGCCTCGACTGATGCAAGTGTTTCGGCCCTGGTTCAGCGAGAATTTAGCGATCCGATGTTCCGCATCTACACCTCCGATGATGTCCCCGGGGTGGAACTTGGCGGCTCGCTGAAGAACGTAATCGCAATCGCCGCCGGAGTTGTCGAAGGCCTTAATTTCGGCCACAACACCGCCGCAGCGCTGATAACACGCGGTCTGGCAGAGATCACGCGCCTCGCTGTAGCCTGCGGCGCTCGCCGGGAAACCCTCTCCGGACTCGCCGGCATGGGAGATCTTGTATTGACCTGCACCGGAGGACTGTCGCGCAATCGTACTGTCGGCGTTGAGTTGGGACGCGGCCGCAAGCTGCGGGACATCATGGCCGGCATGCACGGAATGGTCGCGGAAGGAGTGCTTACTACCGATGCTGCACTCGGATTGGCGTCCCGCTACGGCATCGAGATGCCTATCACCGAGCAGATACATGCCCTGCTGCACGAAGAGAAATCGCCGAAAGACGCAATCCGGGAACTCATGAGTCGGCCCGGCAAAGAAGAATGACACCTCACATCTACCTTGGCCCGAAGTAATCAGTAAAACGCCTGAGAACGTAGTTAGACATCCGGAGTTTCTAGATAATCAAGGTAGAATTCCGTCCAATTTCCGAAAGTCCATGCGCCTACCCAACCGTATACCGCTGCTCTACCTGATTTCTGGTGTCCTGATCCTCGTAGGCGTCGTGCCGCTGTACTTTTATGGCACTCAAGTTGTCGCGATCAATCGTGAACGACTCAAGATCAACGAGCAGCTACTGCAGAATACGGTTACAAAGTCACTCAGCGACGATGTGGAACATCGTCAAGTCACGCTGCAGAGCTCTCTCGGAAATCTCTCTGCGGCTGTGTTGGTCACCAGCGGCGGGAATCTTACTGCGGACCATGTCAACACTCCTGAACTGCGAGCGCTTGTCGAAAGATTTACCTCTTCGTCCGATATCCTCGATTACGCCACGCTTCTAAACGATGAAGGGAAAGGTGTTTCGGCAGGACGCATCGCTCCCGACGCATTTGTGCAGCGCGAACTCGAGCATGCCTTCATGGCAGCTCGAGAGGGCCGCGTCTACAACGGGCAAGCGCTCACAGTGGGATCCGGCAAGGATCAACGCACAACAATGCTGGTCAGCTCGCCCGTCGTCAGCAACGACCATTTCCTGGGAATGATCGGAGTAGTGGTTGATCTGCAATATCTGATCAATAGCCTCAGGGATGCCAGTAAGGGAGGGCTGGAAACATTCGTAGTTGACCACCAGGGACGACTGGTTGCAGGCGCCGACAGCCACTATGCAACCGGCCAGGAAATGACCACCAATCTGCTGGTGAGAACTTTCGTTGATCAGGGCGCGCACGCGCGACTGGTTGCCACTAGCGAATTCGCAATGATGCGGGGCAAACACATTGTCGACATGCTTGGGACATTCAGCCCGGTTCCGTCGCTGCAGTGGGCAGTCATTGCTCAGAAGACACAGGCTGATGCATATCAAAGCGTATTCGAGATGCAGCATCAGGCAAGACTGTTTGCATCACTAGCAATTTTGCTAAGTGTTGGATTCGGAATCTTTGCTGCGCGGCAACTCGCTATCCCTCTCCAGACCCTCACCGAATCCAGCCGCGCCATTGCCCGAGGAGACTTCTCACGACGTGTCCAGTTGAAGAGCCGCACAGAAATCGGCGAGCTCGCCGACACGTTCAACACCATGACTTCTGATCTGGAACGGTTCGTGCTTGACCTGAAGCGCGCCGCCGAACAAAATCGGACGCTCTTTATGAGTTCTATTCAGATGCTTGCGGGCGCGGTTGACGAAAAGGATCCGTACACACGCGGTCACTCCGACCGCGTGACTCGCTACTCAGTGCTGATTGCAAAGGAACTCGGGCTGCCCGAGGAGGAAATCGAAAAGATCCGCATCTCAGCTCAGTTACACGATGTCGGCAAGATAGGAATCGAGGACCGAATCCTCAAGAAGCCCGGAGCCCTCACCCCCGATGAATACGAAATCATGAAGACGCACACGACGAAAGGCGCCGCGATCCTTCGGCCGGTCGAGATGCTGAAGGAAATGATTCCCGGAATTGAACTGCATCACGAATCGTTGGATGGTCGAGGCTATCCTCATGGTCTCAAGGGCGACGAAATTCCGCTCACGCCCCGCATCATCATGGTTGCCGATTGCTTCGATGCAATGACCACCAATCGTCCTTACCAGGCCGCCATGGACCCGGAATACGTCGTGCGCATTATCAACTCGCTGGTGAATACAAAATTTGATCCTCGCGTTGTAGCCGCACTCACAACAGTATTCGAACGAGGAGACTTCCGTCTTCGTCGCGTCGCGGCTGTGACCCCGCAAGTGCAGACAGCGGTTGCTGGCGAGAGCGTCTAGTTGCCGAGCAGTTCCTCCAGGGAAGCTGTGCTCTAGTCGGTTCTCGTCGCAGAGTTCGAAATCGCGTCTCGATCTGTTATCTCATCTCGTCGATTGAAGGCTTTACAATTGAGCGAGTCTGGCAAAGCGTCGTGACCACTGCACCCATCGTCAGCATCGAAAAGCTTTACAAGACATATACGGGCAAAGTACCGATCGAAGCTGTTAAGAGCATCGATCTAAGCGTCGCGACCGGAGAACTCTTCGGGCTGCTTGGACCAAACGGAGCCGGTAAATCAACCACAATCAGCGTCTGCACCACGCGTTCGCTTCCTACTTCAGGAAAGGTTCAGGTTGCCGCCATCGACGTCATAGCTCATCCCGCTGAAGCGCGTCGTTACATGGGCGTGGTGCCGCAATACAACACCCTCGACCGGCAGTGCACAATCTGGGAGAACATCTACTTCCATTGCCGATATTTCGGCTTCGGCAGCTCGCAAGCGTCCAAACGCACCAGCGAGTTGCTGGAGATGTTCAAGCTCAGTGAACGCGGCAAGTCATTTGTACGGGAGCTCTCAGGTGGCCTCGCGCAACGCGTGCAAATCGCCCGCGCCATCGCTCACAATCCCACAATCCTGTTTCTTGATGAGCCCAGCGCCGGCCTCGACCCGCAATCACGTCTCGCGCTGTGGGACAACATTCGGACGCTTCGGCAACAAGGGATCACCATCCTGCTTACAACGCACTATATGGAAGAAGCCGATGAGCTCTGCGACCGAGTCGCTATCATCGATCATGGAAAGATCCTGGTTTGCGATACTCCCGAAGAACTAAAGCGCGGCGTTGGAGCGCAGAAAATTTTTGAGCTGCATCTGCGTCAGGCCGATGGCTCTGCCCTCGCGGCTCGCTTGCAGCAACTACGGGAAGTGGCCTCGGTCGAAAGCTTCTCCGAAGGCCTTCGCGTATTTACCACAGGCAGTGACGGAATTTTGCCCCGCATCGTGGAGATTGCTGGAAATAATCTCCGCGACATCTCGGTAAACGAAACCTCATTGGAGACGGTCTTTATCAAGCTCACGGGGAGGGACCTGCGTGAATAGTTCTGCCCTGCGATGGCGGGCGTTCTGGGGTATGTTGCTGCGCGACCTGAGCGTGCTCCGCCGAGAGTTCATTGCCTTCCTGATTCGCACAGTGATGAACCCGCTGATGTTTGTGTTCGTCTTCACGTATTTGTTCCCCAAAATGGGACAAGGATTCCAAAGCCCTGGTGGAGTTGGCTTTGGCACAGTAATCCTTCCTGGATTAATCGCGGTCGGCATCTTCTTTCAGGGAATCATGGCCACAGCGCTGCCGTTATCGGTTGAGATCGGAGCTACGCGCGAAATTCACGACCGGGTAATGTCACCTTTGCCCGTCCAAATGGTCGCGGTTGAAAAAATCGTGTTCAGCGCGATCCAGAGCATTTTCGCCGCCATTGTGATCTTTCCGCTGGTCTACTTCATTCCGGCCAAACAAGTTCACGTGCACGTTGCTAACTGGGCAACTTTAATAGTAGTCGTGCTGCTGGCTAGTCTCGTCTCAGGCGCAGTCGGTCTGACAATCGGCGTCTCCGTGAAACCGCAGCAGATCGGACTGATCTTCGGCATTATCGTGGTTCCCGTAACGTTTCTAGGCTGCGTCTATTACCCCTGGGGGCTGCTTGCGCACGTACGCTGGCTGCAAATCGTGGTTCTGCTCAATCCCCTCGTCTACATGAGCGAGGGCCTGCGAACCGCATTGACGCCTTCCCTGCCCCATATGCCAGTTTGGGCCAGTCTCTTAGCGCTGACGGTTTCCCTTGCGCTCCTCACATCGATTGGCATGAAAGGATTTCTAGCCAGAATATTGAGCTAGAGATCCGTCTGAGATTTGTCTACCCGCCTCACTGTGATATTGAATGGACGTTTGTCGATTCGTGGAGCCTCAAGCCTAATGAAGAAAATTCTCTTCGTCCTCCTCATAGCATCATCCTGTCTTGCCACTGCAGCACCGGAAAAAAATGAGCTTGCGCGCTGGGAACGACGGGCACGCAACGTGACCATCGTGAGAGACGATTGGGGAATCGCGCACGTCTTCGGAAAAACCGATGCCGATACCGTGTTTGGAGCGATGTATGCGCAGGCCGAGGACGACTTCAATCGCGTTGAGACTAACTACATCAATGCCATAGGACGGCTCGCGGAAGCAGAAGGTGAGTCAAAGATATACCAGGACCTGCGCATGAAGCTCTTTATCGATCCGGATGCGATGAAGTCGCAATACACATCGAGTCCCGAGTGGCTGAAGAGCCTCATGGGAGCGTTCGCCGACGGACTGAATTACTACCTCTTTAAGCATGCGGAAGTTAAACCGAGAGTCATCGAGCGATTTGAGCCATGGATGGCGCTCACCTTCACCGAAGGAAGCATCGGTGGCGACATAGAGCGGGTGAACCTTAAGCAGCTTGAGGCGTTCTACGGTAAGACCCAAGTGAGTGACGCATTCTTGCCCGACAACGCCGAACCCGCGGAACCGACAGGATCAAACGGAATGGCGATTGCGCCTTCGAACACTCTCAGCCATCACGCTCTGCTGCTGATCAATCCGCACACCTCGTTTTTTTTCCGGTCCGAACTGCAGATGGTGAGCGACGAAGGACTGAATGCCTACGGCGCCGCAACCTGGGGTCAATTCTTCATCTATCAGGGATTCAACGAGCACACTGGCTGGATGCATACTTCGAGTGGCGTTGACGCCATCGACGAGTACCTGGAGACCGTGGAAAAAAAGGGGGATCGGCTCTACTACAAATATGGGAATGAAGAGCGACCTGTCGTGGTAACCGAAATCGCCGTGCCCTATAAAACCGACCACGGTCTAGCCACCAGGAAGTTCACCATTTATCGCACTCACCACGGGCCAATCATCGGCGAGATCGGTGGAAAGTGGATCAGTATCAGGTTGCTGCAGGAACCAGTAAAGCAGCTGATCCAGTCTTATACCCGCACAAAGACGAAGGACTATCAGTCTTTTCGGAGGACGATGGAACTTCAGGCGAACTCGTCGAACAACACCATCTTCGCCGATTCCGCTGGCGACATCGCATATTTCCACGGCAACTTCATCCCAAAACGGGATACCGGCTTCGACTGGACCAAGCCGGTGGACGGAAGCAATCCTGCAACCGAATGGCATGGAGTTCTTTCCCTTGATGAAACGCCGCATCTGCTGAACCCAAAAAGCGGCTGGCTGTATAACTGCAACAATTGGCCATGGTCCGCTGCCGGCCCCAGCAGCCCAAAACGAGAAGACTATCCTGCATACGTGGAAACCGGCGGTGAATCAGCCCGTGGACTGCACGCCATCCGGGTGTTACAGGGAACCAGGGACTTCACTCTCGATTCCCTCATAGCCGCGGCATACGACAGCTATCTGACCTGGTTTGAGAAGCCGATTCCAGCCTTGGTTAAAGCTTGGGAGAATGCGGCTGACGACAATCCCTTGAAAGCCAGATTGGCAGATGAAATCGAAGTTCTGCGCAAGTGGGACCTTCGCTGGTCGAGCTCATCTGTTGCTACATCGTTGGCTGTCTTCTGGGGCGAGGATGTCCAAAGACGATTAGACATTGACGCGCGAAAGACGGGCTTGACTGCCGATACGGTCAGCGCCGCAGCGCCGCAGCAGCTCCTGGAATCATTCGCTGCGGCATCCGACAGACTCGCGACTGAGTTCGGAAGCTGGAAGACTCCCTGGAGCGAGATCAACCGATACCAGCGGCTTAATGGTGACATTGTTCAGCGTTTCGCTGATTCGCAACCTAGCATTCCCGTCGGCTTCACCTCTTCGCGCTGGGGATCGCTGGCGTCCTTCGCAGCACGCGCTTATCCGGGAACAAAGAGGTGGTACGGCACCAGCGGCAACAGCTTTGTTGCAGTTGTGGAATTTGGAGACCGCGTACGCGCCAAAGCGGTCACTGCCGGCGGTGAGAGCGGCCATCCCTCGTCGCCTCATTTCAACGATGAGGCAACGCGCTACAGCACCGGGAACCTGCGCGAAGTCTACTTTTACCGCTCACAATTGGCCGGTCATACCGAGCGCGAATACCACCCGGGGACTTAATTCCTGAGAGGATTGAGCATTGGGTCGACCATCGACCCAAAATTACCATCTTGATACGATTAGCCGAGCTGGCTTGGACCGGTTTTTCTGACCATCAGCACTCGCAATCTGATCTCAGGCTTCCAGGCCATTAGAAATTTCTCACCTCAGTGGAAAGCCTGCCGCATCCGCGGCCACCAATTTACAAGAATTTGATTCTAAAAGCCTTGTAGAGCGCTAATCGCTCGATTTCACAACCCTTTCGAGGGTTCATCTGCGTCATCTGCCGAAATGGAATTGTCAACGAAAAATGCTATAGCTCTGAGCCCGGGAGGCCATGTTCTTCAGACTCGTTGCATGAAGCTCTGGAGGAAAAACCTGTTGGGAATCTCGCATCGGGGTTGATATTGTCGGCAAGTAGGTAACCTCCAGTGCATGTGTGCGGGTTACCTGCTTGTTGTTTGGAGGAAAACATTATGAAGAAGTTTCGCTTGTTACTTGCAACTCTCACTTTAGGAGTAGTGGTCGCCACTGCCGGAGTTTCGCAAAACCGACCAGGCAACGCTGGCGGCGACCCGGTGCCGATCTGCCCGCCGGATGGTTGCTTGGTCAACTAGCGCCTTCCAGGGGCACTACGCGAGCCCTTACTTTCTGCTTGAAGATAGGCCGGGCAAGGGAATATCCTCCTCGCAAGCTTGGACAATGCCCGGCCTAACACTTCAAGCAACGTTGATTTGGCTGTCCTGCCCGATTCTCCAGCTGTTTTGCGTCTATTTGCTGTATCGACGTAAGTTGTTGAAGCAGTTTGCATTCTTTGCTTCCTACCTCATCCTTCTGACCCTGCTCAACGTGGTTCGCTTTGTCTGCTATCGCAAGTTTGGATTCTCTTCGTGGCCGTACTTTTCGGTGTACTGGGTAGGCACGGCACTGGCGAACATGGCTGCCCTCGCAGTTCTCTACGAGATTTTCTGCGCCGCATTCACGCCCTTCGCGGGACTTCAGGATTTGGCAAAGATCGTCTTCAAATGGGCTGCTGGGTCTGTCTTCTTCATCGGCTTTCTGGTCTTCATCAGCAACCCAGCTTCTTCAGTTGGAGCCCCACACCGTTGGTTAGCGACCGGTGTCCACGACTTCGAGCGCATTGTCGGCGTGATGGAATGCGCCCTACTGATCTTTCTGTTCATCGGCTCTCAGCATCTAGGCGTTTCCATGCGCAATCGGGTATTTGGGTTCGCCCTGGGATTCGGGTTCGATGCATTTTGCACAATCGTTGTCTACAGCGCATTAGCCGCCTCGCACATCAGCAAGTTCCCACTCTGGTCACAATTCCTGCCGATGGCTTACTACTCGTCGCTGCTGATCTGGGTCGGATATCTGCTGAAGCCTGAGCCCTCACGCGAATCGATTCAAATTCCCATCACCTCGCCTCTGTTACGTTGGAACGAAGTAGCCCTGCAGATGGGACACAGCGGCGGAAAGGTTGCGCTTCTCAATCAGGAACCCTTCATGCCCCAGGTTGAGCGGATGGTGGAGAAAGTGTTGCAAAAACAAGTCGTCGAGCGCCGTCGCTCTCGCTATCAGGCTGCTCACGGATCTGAGTCTTAGGCAATAATCCTTTGAGTGCAGATGCCTGCCGGCTAGTGAAATAAGGACGGCCCAACCTCGCGCCATCTCGTGGCGCACTCGCTTCTCCGACATCACACGACTTCTAACCAAGCGCCGGCAGCTTACGCGAGCTGCAATCCAAACACTCCACGACCCCTCCTGCTGAGAGCAACGGACTGAGTTTCAAACTGGCCGAATTCACTGGTGTTCGCGGAACAGCGAATTTATCAGCGAATTTAACAGCGAATTTTTTTACAAAAGGGTGGCGAGCAACGGACAACTCCGCGTAACCCGCTGCCGCGTCAAGGGATTACGGAAATTCGCAGTTTTTCCCCGCCCCCAAGAACAGTGAATAACAGTGAATAAGCAGTGAATTCTGAAATTCGCATCCGTTGCTCGCGCCAGCGTCCAATGACTGCGACGAGCACTCTGCCCGAGCCGCCTGAGTTCCAAAATGAAATTTTCGTTGACTGGTAATCTTGACCCGTGGTAGCACCGAACCAGGTTCGGTGTTGAAAGATCATTGCTCCGGACACGACAATCCGGAGCGCGTAACTCCTGCAAACCGCGCCCGCCTTCGCCGTGATCATGCACAAGACTTCGTCTGGCGCGCCTTCAACCGCGGATGTAAGCCAAAGGCACCCGACGGAGTACCCGGCAATCAGCAATCAGCGGCGGGCAAGAGGCTGCCGCAAACATCCGAGCAATTATTTTTTTTGGGCAGGAGCACTGGAAGCATCTAACCCGATTGTGAGAACTGAGAACCAAGATTTGCAAACTCCCAAGACACGCGTGCTATTCGTTGATGACGAAAGAGCGATCCGGATGACCCTTCCCGCGATCCTGGAACAGCAGGGGTTCGACGTAACGGTGGCGGCATCGGTGCCGGAAGCGCTGGAGCTCATCAGCCATCGCGAGTTCGACGTGCTGCTCACCGATCTGAACATCGGCAGCCCGGCCGATGGATTCATATTGGTCAGCGCCATGCGCCGAATTCAGCCGAGCGCCGCCACATTCATTCTGACCGGATATCCGGATTTCCAAACGGCGCTCGAAGCTATCCGCAAGCAGGTGGACGATTACTTCACCAAGCCTGCCGACATTCCCACGCTGATCGCTACGCTCAAGGAGAAAGCCCGCCATCCGCGCGTTTGCGGCCAGGCGCCTTGCAAGCAGGCATGGCATGTAGTCCTCGAAAACTCCAACGAAATTATTCAGCGCTGGCTTGAGGAGGTCGAAGCAGACCCAAGGCTCTCCGCAGTTCCGATCAGCAAGGAAGAACGCATTGATCGTTTGCCGCTGCTGTTGAATGACCTCGCCAATGCCCTTGAAGCCGGGGAAACGCATGTCGCAGCCGAATCCCTGAGCGCCGCAGCAGTGCATGGCGCCGATCGCGCGCGGCAGCGCTATACCATACCGCTTCTGGTAACCGAGACGCGCATCCTGAACCGGGTGATTGGCGCCGTCTTGCAGGAAAACCTGCTGGTCATGAATCTGAGCACGCTCATACCCGAGACGCTGAAGATCGGCGAATACCTGCAGGCGCTTCTGGAAGAATCCATCCGCGCCTTCCAAGCCACGGACGTCGCACCCCAGCACACAAAGTCAACGCGGAGAATCAGACAAAAAATCGCATAGGAGCACGAAACTCGCTCGCCGGGTTTCACCACGCTCGAATCCCACCTCGCGAACAGCGCGCGAGGATGGGCCACCCTTTACATGGAAGTCTGAAGCAAAACCCAAAACGGGAAGGCTGGTTACCCGTCTCCTGGTGCACCGTGGTGGTAAGACATGACAGTAGGTCAGGCGGCGCGGCAGCCAAGGCTCTGCCAGACTCGATTACGATGAACGAACCTGATTCCAGCTTTGCTGGCGAGTAACGGGCAACACGGAACTTACTCTCCGTTCAATCGCAACTTCCGGGTAGCCGACTATCCACCAAGGAAACGATCAAAAGCAGTTTGTCGTGAGTGTAATGGCGATTTAACAACAACTATGGCAGAACGAATCGTTAGCATGCCTTCTTTCGCATAAAATATGCCGAACAAAAGGTAGCGGTGCCTAGAGCGGATGCTCAAGGAGTGAAGCTCATGTCGATGCGATCCGTGCCCCTGCTCCTCATTGTTTGGACTTTATGGATTAGTCTGGCGGGCTGTGTTTCTCGTGGATACGCAGAATGTGCGATCTATACGATCACTGTGAAGGGACGAGTTGAGCGAGCCGCACGTGGTTCGAGAGTTCGCGTGCAGCTTCATTATCCGAAGGCAAAGTCAGGCGAGTCAGGCGAAACGACAATTGAGGACGGAACGTTCGCCATTGCAATTCAATTTCTGACACAGAGCCGGAGGCCGATTCTGAGTAATCTACCTGCGAAATGTG
>QIBA01000046.1 GCA_003225175.1 Acidobacteriota bacterium | reverse complement strand
CATTGGCCATACTTCTCGCCTCTCGACAGACAGTAGCCAGCCCGCAACCGCTTAGTTCCCGAATTAGCACCGAACTTCGACATTCCTACTGCTGTGCTACCACGAATTGCGGCCACAAAGGAAGTGGCAAAAATGCCACAGAATGATCAAAAACCGTCGGTCTAGGCGGAAAACCGGGTAGCGCATCCGGCCTCCACATAGTCCACTCAACTCACGTAGCAAACGTTCCCATGGTTGTCGAGCTTTCGGAATTTCACGAATCGGAGAGAGCGAGTGTGGTATGTTGCGTCGGTTCAAGTTCCAGAGCCGGACTTACTTCTTTAGTCGGGCTCTTTCATCAGTCATGTCGCTTCCTGTAGGCAGTATTCCGCAACGCCGTTCGCTGCTTTTGTTCGCGATGCTGGCGATCGTTATGGTGGTCTTTTCCTATTTATTTACTTTGCTGCTGGCTGTCGCATGTGTGTATCTGCCATGGTTGGCCGTCTCTAACCTTCCCAACTTTCAGACGTTTGCGTTGTTGCTGGGCGGGATCGTAGTTGCCGGAGTGATGTTCTGGTCTTTGGTACCGCGGCCCGACAAATTTGAAGCGCCCGGGGTTTTGCTGCAGCTCGCGTCGCACCCACGTCTCTTTGCAGAAATCGAGAACATTGCTGCGTCCCTGCGAGAGCCTGTTCCACGGGAGATTTATCTTATTAGTGATCCCAACGCGTGGGTGGCGGATCGTGGCGGTCTCATGGGATTCGGCAGCAGGCGAGTCATGGGATTGGGGCTGCCCTTACTCGCCGCGCTCAACATTTCCCAATTCAGGGCGATCCTGGCCCATGAATTTGCGCATTACTACGGCGGGGATACCAGCCTCGGGCCATGGGTTCACCGGACACAGATGTTCATGATCCGCACCTTCCGCGCGATCGGTTCGATGGGAGAACACCGCTTGCCAGGCATCGTTGCGGTGCTGTACATGGTTGTGTTTGGAATCCTGAAATGGTACTGGCTCGTATTTCTGCGCGCCGTGAATTTCGTCTCACGGCGTCAGGAATATCGGGCGGACGAGCTTGCGGCGATCGTGGCTGGGCCGGAATGGTTGAGCGGCGGCCTGCGGGTTGTGCATGGAACAGCGCTGGCCTGGCCGACGTACTGGCAAACCGAAGTCCTCCCCATGCTCAATCTCGGTTGCCTGCCTGCGATCGGCGCCGGCTTCTCGCAGTTTCTGGCAGCGCCGGATATTGCGAAGCAGGTTCAATTGGGCATCGAGAGCGAAATTCGAGAAGGGAAGAAGGATAGTTTCGATACCCATCCCCCGCTTCGGGATCGCCTCACTGCGGCCGAGCGGCTGGCCATCCAGTCTCCATCTGGAGATCTAACCCCAGCCTTAGGGCTGCTGAACGATCCCGGTTCGGAGGAACTGCGCTTTCTGGAATGTGCGAATCCCGGCTTGCCGAAGAACGCGCTGAAGCGTGTCTCGTGGGAGAAATAAGGTGCTGATCCCGGCCTGGGCGAACTGGGTAAGCGAATATTCCTCGCTCCTGCAAGAGATCGCCGCTGACAAGCTTTTTGAAGCTTTGGGGAAAGTTCCGCAGATCGCACGCAAAATCCGTGATCCGGAGGGGATGCTCTTGAGACCTGAGCAACGGGTTGAGCGGGCGCGCTCTCTTCTGGCTACAGCTTTGGGGCTCACCTTGATCAACCATGGATGGACACTGCATTCCCGCCCTGGAGAGTTTTATCTCAGCCGAGGTGACGAACAACTTAACCCGCACAAGCTGATCCAGCAACTTTCAGACGGCGCGATTTCCCGAGAGGCCTGGGCTGCGAGATGCACAGAAATGGGAATTGCAGGCATTTCATTTGCCAGCACGACGATCAATGATGTCGCAAACACGAGTGCCGCTGGAAGCGGAGCTTGAATCCCGGCATGAAAACAACGAACGCTGTATCGAGATGATCGGCATATAGCCGCAAACTTTTAGCCATGCGTGTCCTGCAAGCACAATGAGCAATCTCACCGCGTGCGATTCGCGCGCCTTCTACACGCCGGGGGCGGCCGGAACCACGGAATCAAACCGTTGACCCGATGAGTTGTTCCTCAATTCGTTTTTAATAGAGCAGCAAGCTTGCGTACGCAAGTAGGTATTTCTTCCGCTTTCGTGCTGCCGAAGCCCAAAATGAATCCGTGAAATGCGGGCTTGCGCAGATAAGAGGACGAGAGCGGCAGCAGCCAGAGATGCTGGCCTGCGGCGCGTTCCGCGATCTCGCGATCGTTGATCCCTCGGTCACACATAGATGCATTCTGGCCTGCTCGCCGATGATGTTTGCCGCGAATCCCAGGTATTTGCGAATGCTCTCCATCAGAAGGTTGCGGCGCTCAGCGTAGAGTAGTCGCATGCGTGTCATAAATCTGCTGATGCAGCGCCACCGGACCGTCCCGGTCAATCGCGATGAGCGGTGAAATTCCGGAAGACATCTTCTTCATTCCGGAAAATCATGATGGCTATATGAAATTTCTCTCAAGTGGCTATTGTGACAAACCACTCTTTAGTGGAGCCTATGAGAGTTGATTCGCCGCGAAACTTTGCTTTCGCAATAATCCGGAGGTATGGGAACACCGTGTGGATGGGAACCGCAGTAAACGCCGATTTTTCCGAGAACAGGCAGCCAGCGAACAATCGCCTGATTATCAAGTCTGGCGGGCGCGTGATCTTTGTGCCGATCGACGAAATCAACTGGATCCAGGCTCACGCAAATTACATACGGCTGCATCTGTTTCAGGGGGAATCACACTTATTCCGCCAGCAGATCAGCAAAATCGCGGCACAACTCGACAGCACGCGATTCATTCGGATTCACCGTTCTTTTATCGTGAACGTCAGCCGCATCCGGGAATTGCAGCCCTGCAACAGTGGCGAATTCATCGTCTTGCTGCAGGATGGCAAAGAACTGCCTTGCAGCCGGACGTATCGCCGCGCCCTGCAGGGTTTGTACCGTCTAGCGACGCGGAGACAGTCGATGTGCTAGCTCAGCATGACGCCATTCTCGTCCGCCCTCGAAGACAAAGGCGAGTAACGGACAGGCTGTTACTGATCCATGCTTTCTGGGTCGGAGGACGGCCTCCGAATCAGGCTGCGGCGGCGCTGCTTTTTTCTTTTTTTTGAGAATGTACCGTGGTCCAGATGGTGTGAAACCAGCGGTGTTCGTCGTGGGTCATCTCTCTGCTGAAGGCTTCGCGGAACTTCTGCTCAAACTGCTCCCATGTGATGTCGTCGTGCACGTACATGGGCGCCTAAGATGCTCGAACCAGCAACTTACGTTGTCACAGTGCGTGACTAGCTTGTGGAAAACTCACAGAGCGCGGGGACGAAAGTTCCATCACGCGGGTCTGGGATCTTCTTCCGCCTCGGAATCCGGATTGGAACTCAATGCCTTGTCGGCCAAGTCCATCCAACGGCGGATGCCGGCATTTTCCGGACGGCGGCGCTCGACGCTCGAATTACGCAGCATCTGGTAAGGCGGGGTGGGCTGATGCCGCGGGTGCGGATGCCAAGTCTCAACTTGCGGGGAGGTGGCCTCATCACCGACAGTATTTTCCGGCGCGGAAGGGGGGAATTCCTGATCAGCCATGCACAAAATGATGCCAGAAGTTTCTTGTTAGTTGCGGCAAGAAAAGTACGTAGACACCGGTGTTACAAGCGTCCTGCTTTGCGTCTCTGAAGATCTGCAGGGCTGATTCAGGGAGACATCTGCGTGCGAGATTGCGGCTTTGGGAATTTTGCTCGGCAGTCGCGCCAATGATCCTAGTCGGAGTGTGGCCTCCTGTCTTCGACCTGACATCACGAATATGACATAATTCAGTGCCCACTTCGCCTGCGCGCTATCTGCGTCTATGGCGATTTCTCGACTAGTAAGTAAATTGGATGGGGATAAGGAGCGAGCTGCGAAGCGTCGCAGCAAGCTTATCCTCATATTGGCGCAAGCACGCCATGTTGAGCTGGAGCGTCTCCTGCAACGCAAGGGTTATCTGGTCGTTGCGCCCGTCACCTCCGACCAGGCTGTAGCCGTTTGCCTGCACAATCGAATTCCCGCCGCCATTATCGATCAGGGCTTCTTCGCGGAAGGGGAGGCATGGACGGTGGCGCAATCATTGAAAGCTGTCGCTCCGAAGATAACGATCGTGCTGCTCGTGCGCGGCTCACTGAATGGACAAGAAGCGCCGCCAGGAGTGGATTGCGCAATTAGTGCCGGACAACCGAAACAAGTCCTGAACAAGCTTCAGGAGTGTGTTCCACATTAGGGTCCACCCGCTCGCACAGGCTGCGGAAAATGAAAATTCGCGCCAGGGCACGGATTCATCCGTGCGGTCAAAGTCTCCCGTTATGCTTTAGCCGCTGAGCTAAGAGTTTCGTCATCAGCCACGCTGGCACAGGCGCTAAAGCGCGAATCAGAAACCAAGACCGAGGGGACCGGAAGCTCTGCACAAAACCTGCAAGGGCTCGGCTGCGCCGCATTCTTGCTGCAGCGGCTGCGTTGTCGTGTGCCCAGCCGACTCAGAACCGGGAGGACAAAATGTCAGCTGGAAATGTGAACCACTGGAGGATCGCCAGCTGGTTCCTGCTAATGCTTCTGGCAAGCCTGATCTTTCTCGGCGCTCACGCACAGACTGAGCAGTCGATGAGGAGGATAGAGGCGCAGGAATTCATTTTGAAGGACAACAGCGGGCACGTCCGTGCACGGCTCGGGATGAATCATGACCAATCGAGCATTGAACTTTACGATGAGAACGGGTCGGTGGTTTGGAGATCGCCGAGTGGAAGCAAAATCAAGCCAGTGGAAGTGCACTGATCGACTCTATTAGCACTGCCTACTGTCCGGTGTAGATGTTTTTGATCTTGGCCGGACTATAGTGAATTTCCGAGAAGGTGACGTTTGCGCCGGATCCTGCCGGGGACTGCGCTTCGAATCCGACCATCTGCTGCAAATCGCTATCGAGGCTGAAGGTACGCAGAATCTTCCAGTCGCGACCATTGGTAGAAGAATAGAACACGTAAGTATTTCCAGTGCGGGCTATCTGCAGATACACCTCGTTTCCGGCAACGGGAATCGAGTTGCAATCGTCTGACAACCCACGCGTGACCACAGTTACCATCGTAGGCTGCTTCTCCGGAGACAGTTCGAAGGAAAGCTTCGACCAATGATGATCATCAGCCCAGACCATCAATGCCCCGGCATCCCACTTGGAACGAAAGCTGACGTTCACCTTGCCATTTAGAACGTAATCCGGACCAGGCACGAAGAAGAGAATGGGAGCAGTGTTGTCCACCCTTCCGTCAAAAGGATCGACGAACCAGTCGGTCTTCTTGTCTGCGGAGATCTTCAATTCGCGTCCAGAATCGATGTGCCACGCAGAAGGCGAATTCTTCCAGGTGAGTCTTGCGGGCACGCCGGCTAGCCTCGCTTCCTGTGCGGCTGCAGTAGCAGCAAGCAGTAACGCACCACATATAACCAGAGCCGAAGTGAAGGCATTCTTGCGCGTGCGCAGATGGTCCATGTTGGGCTCAATTCTCCACGAGAGATAATCCAACAGCTCAAGCCAGAGACTTGACTGGTACCGCCGAAACAGCCCGATCAAATAAAGCGGACGCGTTCATCCTGCGGCAATACTCCTCAAAGCCGGCTCGTGGCCCCTTCCAACGGAGATCATCGACAGAGGCGAACACCGCCACATCAAGCCGCAGCGTCGCGAGGGTGCGAAACAGCAGGGCATCGGTCCATGCATGGAACAATGACTCCGACAATGGGCGGGCTTTGCGAATTGAGGGATGCCATTCGCGCCAGTCTTTGGGGACATCTTCCAGATGCAAGTATCGCGAGAACGTGAGAGCCGCGGCTTTGGTGCCCCATCCAGGGAGGCCGGGATAGCCATCAGCGCTGTCTCCGACGACCGCCAGGTAGTCCGGAATCGACTGCGGCCGCACGCCGAACTTCTCGATGATTCCAGCTTCATCGCGGACGATCTCACGTCGGCGATCGCATTGAACGACTCGCGTCCCGACGACGCATTGCGCCAGATCCTTGTCCGGAGTGCAGATCACCACCTGGCTGACGCGCTCGTCTTGCGCGGCATTAAAGGCTGCGGAGGCCAGAGCATCATCGGCCTCAAATTCGACCATTGGCCAGACCAACACCCCCATGGCATCGAGTGCCTCTTCCAGAATGGGAAACTGCGAGAGAAGTTCGGGAGGCACGCCCTCGCTGGTCTTGTAACCAGAATAAAGTTCGTTGCGAAATGATTCCACCACATGATCGGTTGCAACACCAATGTGGGTTGCGCCCTTTTCGATCATCGATAAAACAGTACCGAGCACGCCGCGCGTGGCCCCAATCTCCTGCCCATCGCGGTCGGTTGCGGATGGCACCGCGAAGAAGTAGCGGAAGAGCTCGTAGGTGCCGTCGACCAGGTGAATGTTCATCGGGCTGCAATTCGCTTCTGTGCGCGATGTTAAATGATTTGCCCTTCAAGGGGCATTAATTGCCAGCCGTGCTGCAAGCCTGCCTATAGATGAGTAAGGCTTCGACCTGGGAAAGGCATCTCTCTTTCGCCAAAACAAAGGGCACAGACAAGCGCCTGTGCCACAGGAATGAGAAGCTGGAAAAGTTATGCGGCTGGAGCCAGAGATCGGCTGGCGGCTTGCTGGATGAACCGCTTCATCACTGTTGCCCACATTACCTTCTTACGCACAGCGCTCTCCTTCACGCCGCGGCCCTGGGCGAACATCGACAGTAGCGCGCGCATCTTGAGCACGCGCAGAATCGCCTGGTCGGCTCCGCTTGCGCCGTAGGCTTGCAGGAAGCTTTCCTGTACCCGTCCCGTGATATCGCGGTTGCAGAACGGATACTTCTCCAGCGCCTCGACCGATGCCAGGAATGTGGCGGCATCGTTGAAGGAAATTCCCTGATCGGACATCTTGCCGTAATCAGAGACTCCCACCCCATTTTCGGTGACGACGATGCTGAGCGGCGTGAAATCTTTCAGGACGGCAGAGGTAGAAATCGATTTCCGGGATTTTGCGAGCGAGTTCTGGGCTCCGGTGAGGATCATCTGGATCGCTTCATTGTCGAGTCCTTCGCCGCGGCAGTTCAGGCACAGGGTTTGGAGTTCTGCCAGCAGTTGCTGGGGGTCAAACACCTGGGTTGGTCCGGCCGTAAGTTGGTGGAAGTTGCGGAGCCACTCGCCGGCCTTGACTGCGGCTTCTCGTAACGATCGATTGTCGTCATAGCCGGGGAGGAGGGCGGCCTTCATCATCATCGATTGCAGCGGTACGCCCTGGATCTTCTCGCTCACTACCGCATTCAGCGCGCTGAAGTTCCCTAGCGGACGCGGGACACCGGGCAGCTCATGTTCTGTGAAAGCCTTGTACACGCGTTCCAAATTGGTATACTCGGTATCTGCGTGATTGCGGGCTGCCTGTGGCAAGTTCTTCCCGGAACGGTACACCTTGAGCGCCATGCGCTCGGCGCCATTGGCGAAATCAGCTACAAGGTCATAGATGAAGTGATCGCTCTTGGGCGTGTGTCCTACGATTCGGATATTTCGCAACTCACCACGATTTGGATATAGAGTCGTTGCGCGCTGTCGAAGATCGGCAACGATCTGGTCCAGAACATGCTCTGCCATTCAGACTCCCGGGCCGTAGGGTTTCAAGAAGATGAGGGGTGGACGCAACTCTGCTGATCGTGCTTGCCGGGCGGCACACCAATACTCTCAGCTAGTGAGCAGCAGTTTTGCTTCCAACGACACCCACCTACTGTCTGATGCAAACTGCTGAAAATACGAGAGCTCAGAGGTATAACTTTTTTTCGCCTTAGGACTCTCGAAAGCCATGATGAGCATCGCGGTGCTCACATTGGGAAAAGCAGAGGACACAAGAGCAAGGGGACAGGGGACAGGCAAAAAGCGAGGGCACAGGTTACAGGGAACAGGGAAAAACCAACAACTGCATTCTTCTTACATTTCCTTTTTTTTCGGTTCTCGGTTCCCTATTCCCTGTTCCCTGTAACCTGTCCGCTTGTTTCCCCCGTAACCTGTCCCCTGCTTTTTCCCTCTCTGCCATTCGCGGTAGGCTTCGCTTTTCGAGAGTCCGAACTCGCGGGCTGCTTGCTTGAGTGCATTCTTTTCTGCCAGGGACTCGGTAGTCATCAATTGGTGCATGCGTTGCGCTAGACTTCGTTCTGGGCGTTGCGTTTCCTGGGTCTCGGGCTTGGCGGCAACGATGACAGTTATTTCTCCCTTGTTTGCAGCGCGTCGGGTAAGTTCGGCGGAGACCTCCGACACGTTTCCTCGCAGGAACTCCTCATGCATCTTGGTAAGCTCGCGCGCGATTACTACTCGGCGATCGGGGCCGAATGTGGTTTCGAGATCGTGAAGCATGTCGGAGATGCGGTGAGGAGCCTCATAGAAGACGAGCGTCTCAGTAAAGCTCGCAAGACTCTCGAGCACGCTGCGACGCTCGCCAGATCGAGCAGGCAAGAACCCAATGAAGCGAAATTTGTCGGCTGGCAGTCCGCTCGCGACGAGTGCAGTTACCAGCGCTGAGGCCCCTGGGATCGCGACAACGTTTAGCCCGCGTTCGATCGCAACTCGAATCAGCCGCTCACCGGGATCGGAGATTCCCGGCATTCCCGCATCGGAAACGAGCGCAACCCGCTCTCCTGACGCGATGCGTTTTACGAGTTCCTGCGCTCGCGCTGCTTCGTTGTGCTGGTGATAACTCTGCGTCGGCGTCTTGATATCGAAATGATTCAGCAGCTTTTGCGTGTGCCGCGTATCTTCGCAAGCGATCAGATTTGCCTGGCGAAGGACACGCAGAGCGCGCAATGTAATGTCCTCGAGATTCCCGATTGGTGTAGCAACAATGTAGAGTCCGGGGGCGAGTGGCGGGAGATCATTCGGGAATTCATCATCGCGTGAATTGGGCAAGGCGAGGGCAGTGTAGCAGTTCGGCGTGCGCCCAAAGGAGAGACGCAGCATGCTGCGTCTCTACGGGAGATCTACTCCGCGCGCAAAGTGATTGCCGGATCCACCTGGGATGCCCGCCACGCGGGAATGGCACAGGCTAGAAGTGACACACCTCCAAGCAAAACAATGACGCCGCCGTAGGTCATAGGATCTAGCGGTGAGACTCCGAACAGCATCGCGACAATCGCCTGACTGGCTGCGGCAGCCCCGAGCAAACCGATTGCCACGCCACATGTGGTGAGCGTCATGCCCTGGCGCACCACGAGTCTGACGATGCTCTCGCGCGATGCTCCCAAGGCGGCGCGCACACCGATCTCGCGCATGCGCTCCGTGACGCTGCCTGACAGCACGCCGTAAATGCCAGTCGCTGCAAGCACCAGTGCAACCAGCGCGAATGCCTCAAAGATGATCAGTGCGAAGCGTCGTTGGGCCTCTGTTTGGGCGAGAAGGCTATGCATTGTGGCGATGCGCACGACCGGCAGATCCTTATCCACAGACCAGATCGCGTCCCTCACCCACGAAGCAAGCGAGGCGGCGTTCCCTTTTGCCCGCACGACTACCGATTGCGTATTGTCCACCCACTCCCATTGCCCAGGCGTGGTGTAGAAGGCTTCCGCGTCATTGACGGCCAACGACAACTGCTTCACGTCGCCGACCACACCGACGATGGTCGCCCAAGGTTTATCTGCGTGGCCCATATTGGGACCCATGCGCACGCGTTGTCCGATGGGGTCGCGATCGTGGAACTTGCGTTTGGCCAGGGACTCGCTTATCAGGACGGCGACCGGGGCTCCGGATCGGTCTTCTTCATCGAGCAGCCGCCCTCGGCGAAGAGGAATTCGCATCGTCTTGAAGTAATCGGGACTGACGGCATAACGAAAGGCAGCCTCGTCGTCATGTGGGTAGGCTTCAAATTCAATTCCATAAACTTCATAGTCGCCGCTCAGCGGCAACTGACTGACGAATGCTGCCGAAGTAATACCGGGAAGATGACGAACCTTTTCCAAAGTCTGTTCGAAGAAACGGGCGCGGGCATCGTCGTGTGCGTATCGATTGCCCGATTCCTGCACTTGCATAGTGACAATATGTGAGGCATCAAAGCCGGGATCGACAGAGAATAGACGTTCGAGGCTGCGCAGCAGCAGCCCTGCGCTCACCAGCAGCACCAGTGCGAGAGCAACTTCAGAAACGACGAGAGAACGCCGGACAAGCTGATGCTCGCGGCTGCTTCGGCGAGAGCTTTGTTGAAGTCCTTCATGCGGATCGTTGCGCGAAGCATGAAGGGCAGGCGTAAGTGCGACAAGTAATCCGATACAAGTAGTAATTCCCAGCGCAAAGATGAGCATTGCGCCGTCCACACGGATCGCGTCAACTCTTGGCAGTCCTGGTGGACTGAGTGCTACCAGTGCGCGAACTCCCAACATGGCAACCGCAATTCCGAAGGTCCCGCCCAGCATGGCAAGTAGCAGGCTTTCAGTGACGAGCTGGCGCAGCAGGCGCTTTTGTCCGGCGCCGAGTGCCGCGCGTACAGCAAACTCTCCGCGGCGCTGTGCGCCGCGAGCCAGCAGAAGGTTCGTAACGTTGACCGACGCGATGAGGAGCACCAGAATCACCGCTCCGAGGATCGCCAGCAGCGCCGGCTTCACATCGCCGGTTATGTGATCATGCAGGGAAGTCACGATTACGCCAGTAGGAATTCCTCCGGCGCTTTCGAATCCCTTCGCGTGCGCCTTTCCGAACGGCGGCAGGAGCGCATCGAGTTCACTTTTTGCCTGTTCCTTCGTTACGCCGGGTTGCAGGCGCGTAACCATGCGCAAATGATGTCCCCATTCTCTTGAGTCCGGAGGAAGGGATGGATCGTACTGCAAGGGCGCCCAGAGTTCGGCCGAGGGAGCAAGCACATTCTCGAAGTCCCGGGGCATTACCCCGATCACGGTAAAACTGTTGCTGGGTGCGAGCTGGCTGCTGCTGTTCTCGAGCGTGATGTGGCGTCCGACAATTTGTGAATCGGCAGCAAAACGGCGATGCCATAGCCGGTTGCTCAGGATTACGACATTCGGTCCGTTCACCAGATCATCTGCAGCCTGGAAATCGCGTCCGAGAGCGGGGAACACTCCAAGGGCACGAAAGTACGCTGCGCTCACCCGCTGTCCTTCAAACAGCTCTGGCTCGCCGATTCCCACCATCGCCGGCTGCCAGGGCTTCATCACAGCCATTGCATCGAACGAGTGGCTGCGCTCGGAGAGCCCTTCATAGGTGCCGAAACTTGGCAGGCGTGAGCCGCCGTCGCGCTGCTCGAAGATCATCATTACTCGATCGGAGTGCGGGTATGGCAGGGGCTGAAACAGAATTGGACTTACCGCGCTGAAGATCGCGGTCGTAGCACCAATGCCGAGACCGAGAATCAGCATAGCCGTTGCCGCAAAGCTTGGGTTGTTACGCAATTGACGAGCGGCGTAGCGCAAATCAGCCAGCAACGTCTCTATCCGGTTCTCCCATCCATAGGCGCGGACCTGCTCGCGGACGAGCATGGCATTCCCGATTTCGAGCCGTGCGGCGCGGCGGGCCTCCTCTGCCGTGAGCCCGCTTGCTTCGAAACTCGCGGTCGCCTGCTCGAAGTAGTCTTTCAGCTCCTCAGCAAGTTCGCAATCGGCTGCAACGCGGTTCGTGAGCACGCGCAGGCCGCGCGTTAGTTGTCGCCAAAGAGACATGCCGTCAGACCTCAGCTTTCAACAATCGTGCGATCGCCGACGCACGCCGGTTCCAGTCCGCGGTCTCGAGCTCCAACTGCTTTTTCCCTGCGCGCGTGAGTGCATAGAACTTGGCGTGGCGTGAGTTCTCAGTTTGCCGCCACTCGGAATCGAGCCATCCGGCGCGTTCCAGCCGCTGTAATGCTGTAAGCAGCGATCCTGGATTCACTTTGAACACTCCTCGCGATATCTGCTCAACACGACGCGCGATTCCGAAGCCGTGCATCGGCTCGAGGCTGAGCGTCTTGAGGATGAGCATGTCGAGCGTTCCCTGGATGACATCGGTGTTGGTTTCGTCCATCGGTCAAAACATTAGTCTTGCTCATTATGATTGTCAAGATGTGATCGGCAAGTGGGAAGTCAGCTCGTCAGAAGGCGGGGACGAAAGTTCATCAATTCGATGAACGGCTCTCCTGATGCGCCGGCCTATAGCAGCTAGATCAGAGCCCGCAGAGCCGTCTGTACGTCACTCCACACCCTGGATTCCGGATCCACAATTTCAAAGTGTCCTGTTTTAGGAATCGCGAGTAGCTTGACGTTCTCCCGTTTCCGAAGTTTCTGCCTCGCATAGTCGCGGCTCATCTGTGCGGGAACCGTATCGTCGTCAGCTCCATGAATCAGGAGCTGCTCGCAGTGAATGTCGAGTTCGGCGGGTGACGCTTCGTGATAGTGTTCCGGAACGCGCTGTGGATCGCCGCCCAGAAATTCAGCGACGGCGTCGTGGCTCAGGTGCAGATCCCACGCTCGACGCAGATTCACGACTCCGGCCAGCGAGACTACCGCACGCATGGAGTTGTGATGTGCGGCCAGCGCGAGCGCCAACTGCCCGCCGGCGGAATGTCCGAGAACGATCAGGCGCCTGGTATCAATCGGGTATCTGCCGGCCAGTTGCCGCAGGAATTGATATCCGGCGGTTACGTCTTCAAAGCTTCCGGGCCAGCCTCCGCCGGGATTTCCGACACGGCGGTACTCAACATTCCAACTAACGAAGCCAGCTTTCGTGAGCGCCGCGCAAGGGAAACTCGCATGCTTGAGATCGTAGCGGGCACGCCAGAACCCGCCATGAACGAACATCGCCGCGGGAAATGGCCCATTACCTTGGGGAAGGCGCAGATCGCCGAATTGATATTCATCGTTGCCGTAGCGCAACCGCGCGTCAGCCAGTGGAGGTGTATCGGTTAGGATGTGCTCGCTGTTTTGCATTCGCGGCGAACAGCATATCAGTCGCTGGATGGCTGCCAGGAATGAACGCAAGCGAAAGCTGTCACGTGAAAGAATGTCGCGCGGGGAGAGATGGGGCTCCTTCGCGTCTGCCATTTCATTCAGGGGCAGGCTCTTTGGAGGACGCGACTGTTTTTAGTCCTGGGAGACAGCGCGCTGAGAAAGGTTTTGTCTCCCAAGGCAATCCCGAATACTCTAACAACAGAGCGCGACAGCGCGATTAACGCCGGAAGCTTGCCTTAAACCTCACATCAATGGGCCACGAAACTGCAGAACTGACACGTTTCCTGATCCACCACGGGTACTCAGTGATCTTCTTCTGGGTGCTGGCGGAGCAGGCTGGCATGCCTCTGCCTTCCGCGCCCTTGCTGCTAACTGCGGGGGCGCTCAGCGCGGAGGGTAAGATCAGCTTTCACATTCTTTGGCTGCTGACCTTCTGTGGCGCTTTCCTGAGCGATCTGATGTGGTTCCAGCTTGGCCGGGCAAAAGGGGGGAAGATTCTCAGCCTCCTGTGCCGCATTTCTCTTGAACCCGATTCCTGCGTCAGGAACACAGAAAATTTGTTCATGAAGCGCGGGGCGAACTCACTGTTGATATCCAAGTTTTTGCCCGGATTGAATATCGTGGCTCAGCCAATGGCCGGCATCGTTCGATTGTCCTGGCTCAAATTTCTCGCCTATGACATTTGCGGAACGCTTTTTTGGGCAGGCGCGGTTTTGCTGACCGGAAGGATCTTTCATCGGGAAGTGGAGGACATTCTTTCCCTCCTGCGTCACTCGGGACTACCGATGCTGCTGATTGTTCTTCTGGCAGCGACGGCGTGGATCACTTTCAAGCACATCCAGCGCAAACGATTTATCCGCAAGCTGCGCGTTTCCCGGATCGGGCCTGAGGAATTGAGAGAAGAACTCGAGAGCGGGCGCGCGATTGTGGTCGATCTGCGCAACGAGTTCACACTTGACGAAGATTCGGTGCAGATTCCCGGCGCGCTGCGTCTCACGCCGGAGGAGTTGGAGGAACGGCACGGGGAGATACCGCGCGATCGCGACATCATCCTCTACTGCACCTGACCAAACGAAGCGACCAGCGCCCGGGTGGCGCTGAAACTGAAGAGGCGAGGCATTACCCGCGTCCGTCCAGTGGAAGGTGGGCTCGATGGATGGATTTCGCGCGGCTTTCCGGTGGAAAAGATCGCCGTTACCCAATCTGCCAGCGCTTAGCTGGATCTCGGTTCCTTGAAACAGGGGGTAATGGTCTGGGAAACCTCAATTTTCCCATTTTGGCATTTCCGCCATATGACCTGGCATGGAATTTCAATTTCGCTCGCCTTTGGGCAACCAGACCGCTCTTCCAGTGCTTCTAGGTCAATGCATCCAGCCGGGATGCAATTCAGGAATTAGTCCCAAGCTAGACATGGATAGCCTCATCGTTCCATGCACGCTCTCTCTTCAACCTAAAACCACCCAAATTTAACCCTAACGGGAGGTTCGCCATGAAGATTGCGATAATTTTGGCCCTTGCAGGTCTGTGCACCGTCGCGGCGGCACAGTCCGGCGAAGATAATTCCGGAACGTTCAACGTTGTACCGTTTCAGTTCGATCCCGCCGGCTCACAGCTTGTAGCGGCGGAATGGAGATCCGGCACTGGATGCCCTACGTCAGCACCAATCGCTGTCTACCCTTCTACGTCGCCGACGATTACCTACCAGGAACCAGGCTGTCCGACGGGAGATGATCGAGACAAAGCGGTCGAGGGACTCTTATTGGCAAAGACTGGACCTACGGCAAATAACGCTTCAGCCGGCGCCCTGATTACAGGTGTTAGGGGCATCACTTTAACCGAACTGGGCTATGACATTCGAAAACCGGATGCATTTGTTGATCCAAGGGGTTCGCATTGCGGCGCCGGCGCACCCAGGTTCAACGTTGTGACCGAGGATAATGTCACCCATTTCGTCGGCTGCGCTTCCCCGCCACCTCTGCAGACGAGTACTGGATTTTGGATTCGGCTGCGCTGGACTGCGGCGCAGGCCTTCCCGCCGATTACCAGTTCGGTCCGAAGCATAAGCATCGTTTTTGACGAAGGACAGGACACCGCACCCGACAACTTTGGCCTTGCGGTGCTGGACAACATAGACATAAACGAATTTAGTCGGACGAGGTCCAAGAGGATCAGAAGGCAAGTGACCCCACGGGATTGAGGGGGGTACCACAAACAGAACGGGCAGCCATGTTCGGCTGCCCGCGATTTTAGCTGTTGTATGTGTTATGCCGGGGACGGATGTCCTGGAGCCAAACCGGGACTGCGAGCCGGTTCAGGCTTGAGCACCTGCTGCACGCCATCGCCACTGGAAGGCATCTTGATGGGAGGAAGTTCTCTGCCTTCGATAATCATCTTGATTTCGTTGGCATCAAGTACTTCGCGCTCAAGGAGGGCTGCGGACATACGGTGCATGACCTCCTTGTTGTTCGACAGAATCAGCGTCGCACCCTGGTATCCTGCGTCCACCAGCTGACGCACTTCCTTGTCGATCTGTTTCGCAGTCTCCTCGCTGAAGTCGCGATGCTGATTGATCTCGCGACCGAGGAAGATCTGTTCATCTTTCTTGCCGAAAGTGATCGGGCCGAGCGAACTCATTCCGAATTCACAGACCATGCGGCGAGCGAGATCAGACGCTTGCTCGATATCATTGCCGGCACCGGTAGTCATCTGCTGCAGGAAGATCTCTTCAGCAACGCGTCCGCCCATCATGATGGCCAGACGAGTTTCGAGATATTCCTTCGTATAGGTGTGCTTATCATCGATCGGTAGTTGCATTGTGACGCCGAGCGCCATTCCGCGCGGGATGATCGTCACCTTGTGCAGCGGATCAGCATGGTCGCGCATAGCTGCGACCAACGCGTGTCCAGCCTCATGGTAAGCCGTAACCTTCTTCTCGTGATCGGAGAGCAGCATCGACTTGCGCTCTGCGCCCATGAGAACTTTGTCCTTCGCCAGCTCGAAATCGTACATGTAAACCGCTTTGCGGTTTTGTCGAGCTGCGTTTAGTGCTGCCTCATTCACCATATTGGCTAAATCGGCGCCTGAGAATCCTGGTGTGCCCCGAGCAAGGATCGAGAGATCGACATCGTCCCCGATGGGAATCTTGCGGGTGTGTACGCGCAGAATCTCTTCACGTCCGCGAACGTCAGGTCGCGCAACCACGACGCGACGGTCGAAGCGACCGGGACGCAGAAGCGCCGGATCGAGAACGTCCGGACGGTTGGTGGCAGCGATCAGAATCACGCCTTCGTTCGACTCGAAGCCGTCCATTTCAACGAGCAGCTGGTTCAGAGTCTGTTCACGTTCATCGTGTCCGCCACCAAGGCCAGCGCCGCGATGACGTCCCACAGCATCGATTTCGTCGATGAAGATGATGCAGGGAGCGTTCTTCTTGCCCTGTTCGAACAGGTCGCGCACACGGCTCGCTCCAACTCCGACAAACATCTCGACGAAATCCGAACCGGAGATGGAGAAGAATGGAACATTCGCCTCGCCGGCAACTGCGCGGGCAAGCAAAGTCTTACCAGTTCCGGGAGGTCCAACGAGCAGCACTCCCTTGGGAATGCGTCCACCAAGCTTCTGGAACTTCTGCGCTTCGCGCAGGAACTCGATAATCTCTTTCAGCTCTTCCTTGGCTTCATCAACGCCTGCCACATCCTTGAATGTGACCTTCTTTTGCTGCATCGAGAGCAGCCGGGCGCGGCTCTTGCCGAAGGAAAGCGCTTTATTTCCGCCAGTCTGCATTTGGCGGATCATCACGAACCACAAGGCGGCGAAGAGAATGAGTGGGGAGAGATTCAACAGGTAAGTCGGCCAACCATTGCCCGAGTTATCCTTCACCGTGATGTTCACGCCCTTGTCGCGAAGGTTCTTGATCATCTCCGGGTAATTGGCATATGCAGTGGTACGAAAGCCGGCTCCGCCGCTCTTGTACCTGCCGTGCACCTCACTGGTTCCGACGATGGTGACATCGTTAACGTCTCCGCGATCGACATCCTGCAGAAACTTCGAGAACGTGATCTCGGATTCCTTGTTAGCACTGCCACCAGCCTTCACCACCTGCCAGAGCAACACCCCAGAAAGCAGGATCACCAGCCAGAAGGCCACGGTCTTAACGGTTGAGTTCAATTTCAATGCTCCTAAACCTACCCCTCACGAGCCCGTAACGCTGGCGCAAGTCATGCCCCAGCTACAGACTTACAAATCCCCGGTGGGCTGGCTTGCTAACCCTGCGGAGTTCTCACTGCTTAGATGCCCCAGAGGGGCTTTCGAAGCAACTTCCCAGCGAAATTGTATCTGGTTTCCGCCAAGAAAGCTGGCTCGAAAATAAGCCATTACAACTTTGGTTCCTATCCATTAGACACCGTGGTTCGGGCTAAGGCGCGAAAGAACCGTCGGCTTCGGCACTCGGCCTTCGGTATATTTCGGGAACGGTTTACCGATTTAGACGGATTGCGGGCTTATGGGATAACGGGGGCAAAGAAATGGGTTGTTTTAGCAGGAAAACACTGGATTCGGCACGAAAACTACCTTGCCTCGCCCTGAATATAGGGCAAGTTGCGCCCGTATTCTGGATCACCCATGCCGTAGCCGACCACGAAAGTCTCTTCCAGAATGAATCCCATATAGTCGGCCTGGACCGGTACGCGGCGGGCGCTTTGCTTATCGATCAGCGCCACCAGCTTGGCCGAGGCGGCATTCCAGCTGAGAACTGTGCGAAGAAGGAATTCAGTCGTGTGGCCCGACTGGATCAGGCCTTCCACCAGCACGACATTCTTCCCCTTCACATCAAATGCCGACCCATAATGAATGTTGACGTGTGAGCTGTCACCCGGAGTGGACTGCTTATGAGGCTGCACGAACTGGCAGCTTACCGGAATATCGATCGCTCGGAGCAGATCCGCGGCAAATACGAAGCCATTAGGAAGGACGCACACCAACATCAGATTCTTACCCGCATAGTCGCGGGAGATCTGCTGCCCGATTTCCTTTACACGTCGCTGAATCTGCTCGGCGGTGAGCAGGATTTTCGGTGCCATTGGTCGTTGGGTTCCAGTCCCTCAGATCTGGCGCCCCGAACTCCAGGGCTTACTCGGCGCTCTCCTCGATCGAGAGCCGTTTCCCGGTCTCAGTGCGCAATTCTGGCGACTCGATGCTACGCACCCAAACGATCCGATCCCCGGCTGCAACTACCGGCCAAAGCTGCTTCTCCTCCTCGCTCAAATGCAACGGATAGAGCAGCTCCTTAACCCGCTTCTCGGAATTGTGACGCGCAGGCCGGAAGCGGTCTCCAGCCTTCCAGTTGCGTACGATTAGTTCTGTGATTCTGGGGAGTCGAACTGAGTGCGGATTATACGATGCATTCTTTGCGTTTCCATTGTCTTCTGAGATGCGCGCGCGAATGGTTGTTCCGATCGCCTCAACACGGACCTCTCCCGGAACAAGCAATGGAAGCGCATAACCCGAATTCGGTGCTTGCGGCTTTGCCATCTCAAAACGCAATTCCCTGAACAACAGGCGCACCCTCCACCCACCGCCGATCTCGACTACTTTGCTCTGCGTGCCTCGTTCTGCGCGTTGTGTGATGAGCTGGAGTACCTCCTGGACTTGCTCAAACTCCATGCTGCGTCCCATCTTTTCCGCGGCGGTGCGCAACAGTCTGCGTTGAACTGCTAAAGGATGTTGACAGAGCTTCTGGATGTCAATGGCGATGCTTGCGGATGCGGTCTGTCGACGCCCGCCGCCACGCGCAGGCTCTCCCGGCACGACGAGCAAAGGCAGAAGCCGGGAGATTTGCTCATTCCAATACTGCTCTTCACCTCGCGCGATCTCGGCCAAATGAGCCAGCGCCTGATCAACTGAAGGATTCACCTCTTCGCGCAGCATCGGCAGGACACGATCACGAAGACGATTGCGAGCAAGACTCAAATCTTTGTTGGTTGCATCTTCCCGCCATTCCTGGTTGAGCGTCCGCAAGTAATCGCGCAGCTCCCCCCGGTTAACGCCCAGCAACGGACGCACAATCTTTCCCATATCGAGACGATGCTCAGGGAAAATCCCAGAGAGTCCGCGGCTGCCTGCACCTCGTAACGCTTTCATGAGAACCGTCTCCGCCTGATCGTCCAGGCTGTGCGCAGTAGCAATGCAATCTGTCCGCTGTTCCCGCAGAACTCTCGCAAAGAACTCATAACGCAGATTGCGAGCCGCAGTCTCGAGGCTGACGTTGCTGTTCCTGGCGTGTGCCGGAACCTCGCCGCGGTCGACATGAAATTCGAGATTGTGAGTGCCGGCAAGGTCCGCAACAAAAGCTTCGTCTGCATCTGCTTCAGCTCCACGAATGCCATGGTGAAAATGCGCAACTGAGATCACGATTCCCAACCCATCACGAAGTTGAAGCAGAACTCGCAACAGCGCAACCGAATCCGCGCCGCCGGAAACAGCAATAGCCACGCGCTCTCCCGCACGCATGAGGGCGTGTGCCTGAATGTACTCGGCCACGCGCTGCGACAAGGTCATCACAGAATTATTTTTTCACCACCGGGACATGGTGTCACGGACAAAGCAAAAGCGGAACACGGGTCGGAGAGGGAACGTAGGAAGAGCAAGTATCTGTAACTTCGCTCCCGAAATGAGCACTACCGACGAACCGAGCACGAACCACCTGTCCATCCGTGTCCTCGGTGTTCAGTCTTGCCTTTCGCCTGCCCGGCGAAATCACGGTTTGTTAGGTGGGACTGCGAAGCTTATACTTCGCTTCCCATGAGAGTGGTGGTCATCATTCCCGCGGCGGGATTGGGAACGCGCATGGCTGCGCAGTCCGGCGTTCGTCCGGGGCAGACCACGAAGCAGTTCGCCGAGATCGCGGGCAAGCCGATTCTGCTGCACACGCTGGAGAAGTTCTCGCAGGTTTCGGAGGTAAGCGACATTTACATTGCCGTCCGGGAGAACGAAGCCGAGCGCCTGCGCGATTTCCTGGCAGGGCAGCGCCTTCGTCCGAAGATGCACGTACTTGTAGGTGGTGATCACCGCCAGCATTCGGTAGCGAATGCGCTAGCCACGGTGAAGGCCGACGCGCACGATGTAGTGTTGGTTCACGACGCGGTTCGCCCGTTCGTCGACTCGGAAATCATCGAGAATGTGATCGAAGCTGCAGCCAAACATGGCGCCGCAATTGCCGGGCTGCCGGCGGTTGATACCATCAAACAAGTCGAGCGCACCGCCGAGGGCGCAATTATTACGTCAACAGTTCCCCGCGAGCGGGTAGTGATGGCGCAGACCCCTCAAGGATTTCGCTACGACTTGCTGAAGCGAGTCTTCGACGATGCGGCGCAAGACGGATTCATCGGCACCGACGAGGCATCACTGGTTGAACGAGCGGGATATGACGTAGCGGTAGTGATGGGATCGCCCAGGAATATCAAGATCACGACGCCGTCGGATATGGAACTGGCAGAGTTTTATGCAAAGCAACTTCACCACGGAGACAGGAAGAATCGGGTGATCAGGTGATCGGACCATCGGGCGAAGTAAAGACATGGTCCATTAGCTGTCGGCTTTGTGTCTGTAGGCCTGCTTAATAATCACAAAATCGCCTACTGGCAGAACGCCGAATGCCCCGATCGTGTTGTTCTTACTGCATCCGATCACCGGATGGCATCTCCCGATATTCCGGCTCTTTGTGTATCGTTGATCCCCACGTCATCATAGGTTTTCCGGATAAGAACTAAATGCGCATTGGCTACGGTTGGGATTCGCACGAATTCAAAAAAGGCGTGCCGCTCCGGATTGGCGGCGTCGAGCTAAAGCATACGCATGGACTCGCGGGGCACTCCGACGGCGACGTGCTGCTGCATGCGCTCACCGATGCTTTGCTCGGCGCGATCGCCGCGGGCGATATTGGAAGCTATTTTCCTCCTTCTGATCCGCAATGGAAGGGGGCCGACTCCTCTACCTTTGTGCTGCAAGCCTTGACGAAGGTTCGTGAAGCGGGATGGGAAGTTTGCAATGTGGATTCCACGTTAATCCTCGATGCTCCCAAGATCGGGCCTGTCGCAGACCGCATTCGAGAAAGTATTGCGCAGCTTCTGGAGATCTCACGGGAAGATGTCGGCGTGAAGGCTAAGACTCCTGAAGGTATGGGAACCGAGAAAGCCGCGATCGCTCATGTGGTGGTTCTGCTTGAGAAGCACGAAGATCACAAGCGACTGGAAGTCGCCGCCGCGTTCCTGGAAGCCGACAACCACGTCGATGAAGTGGTGAAAAAACTTGTCAGGGACGTGGGACTTGAGAGGACACCGACTAAGAAGTAGCTCTCACTGAGCGCCGAAGTCGCAGCATTCGGGGAGCTCACCAAGAGGGTAGAAATCAGAACTGTTTTTGGGGCTCACAGAACGGGACTAATACAACCGGAAGTTCACTTCAATATCGACGTAAACCGCTACCTTGCGTCCGTCCTTAATCGCAGGCTCAAAGAGCCACTGATTGACTGCTTCGATAGCTTTTTCGTCCAGTCCCAGACCAAGGGAACGAACCACGTGAGGATTGTGGATTTTCCCGTCCTGACCGACCGTCGCTCGCACCACGACTGTTCCCTGATGCTTGGCTTTGCGGGCTTCTTCTGAGAATTCCGGTTCGGTCTGGTACTTAATTCGCGGAGGGGCTACGCCGCCGCCAACCTGAAACACTCCACCGCCAATCCCCGCCGTGTCGCCAGGTCCCACTCCGCGTCCATTCCCATTGCCTACACCGCCACAGCACGATTCTCCGACACCGGAACCATATCCTGTGCCGTTTGAGGGCACACTCAGCACGCTGGTCAGAGATCCAATCGGTCCTACCTGATTGATCCTCACTTGCGGTGGAACCATCACGGTCTGTTCAACCGCCAGCTTTGGATGATCGTTGCGAATTACAACAGTCGGAGGCGTGATCTGCTGCATGCTGAATTTTGGCGGAACGCCTTTGCTGGCTTCGAGCTTGTCGCGATCTCCACCACCACCACCGCCGCCGACTTGTTTTGCCGCAGAAGGCATAGGAATGTAAGCGCCAATATCGACGACTGGACCGAGCGCCTGAGCGATTTGCACGCGATGCGTGACTACCTGATGCGTGACATAGAGCAGCAATGCCAACGCAACTGTGTGGATAAGAATCGATGTATAGAAATTTCGCGACTGCACGGCATAAGTGCCGTACCCTTCGCCAAACAGTGTTGGCAGAATGTCGGTCGGTTCTTTAGGCGGAGCGACACCTCCCGAGCCGGGAAGTCGAGGTGCCGGTTGGGCCGAGGTAGCCATCAGTCGTACTCCGTAGTATAGACCGTCTTCGCACCAAAAAGTTCCAAGACCTTGCGCTAGCAAGGCAGGAATTTTCTTAATACTCTCTAGTACGTCCGCCAGGTCCTGTCAGGATTCACAGGGCAATGTACACAAAACAAGCCAAAATCAGGCTAATAATAGTCACAGACGATAACACGGGGTAGATGCCTTCGCCACTTAAATGGGACGAAAGCATTGTTGAGTCCTCGCTCGTGTCTCTCTGCAGAAGATCTGGGTTAGCGCGCGCGTTTGGCGCTCGCGAAGAACCGGGTAATCGCGTCATCAGGTGAAGTATGAGCCGTTCTTCGACATTCTGTCATTCCGAAATAGCAGGGTCTTGCTTGCGCGGTTCCGGCCGCCTGAGCCGGTGGAAGACATAGACCTGCTTTACAGTTAGGGAATGCAGCGGCTCGATCCCTCCGAAAGAGAAGTCAACATCCGCGCAGGAGCGCCCAGATCCACGTCAAGGCTGGCAGCCTTAATCGTCCTGCTCCTTCCCACTCTGGCTTCGGCTCAAGCTGCCCACCCACAACTCGTCGGCTACTACGCCGAACGCCACGCATCCAACGGCGACTATCCCCTGAAGCAGCTTGCGACGAACGGCGCGGCCGGCTTGCTCACGCAGCTCAACTACGCCTTCGGAAAGATTTCACAGAGCCGATGCCAGCTTCTGGATGCCAATTTGGAGTTGAAGCGCGCATACTCGGCAAGCGACAGCGTTGACGGCGCAGCCGACTCGACAGACCCGAATCAACTGCGCGGCACCTTTCATCAACTTCAGGAACTCAAGAAGCAGTTTCCCAAATTGAAAATCCTCATCTCGTTGGGCGGTTGGATCAACTCTGAGGGCTTTTCCGATGCGGCGCATCCTGCAAATGTCCGTGCCTTTGTGCGTTCCTGTATTGACATGTATGTCCACGGCAACTTCGCCTCCGGAATTCACGCGCCCGGGATCTTCGATGGAGTTGACATCGACTGGGAATATCCTGTTGACGGCGGCCTGATTCCCGGGCGCCCAGAAGACACCAAGAATCTGAACGTGATGGCCGCCGAGTTCCGGCGCCAACTCGACGCCGTTCGTCCAGGACTGCTGCTCACTGCGGCAATTCCCGCGACGCAAGAAGACTACAAGCACTACGACCTGAGAACGCTTGGCCGATATATGAACTACATCAACATCATGGCGTACGACATGCACTGGAACGGCGAGAAGGTCACGAACCTGCACAGCGCGCTCTTTCATGATCCAGCTGACCCGTCGAAGCCGCCCGAAGACACGCACTTCGGCGCGCATGCAGTACAAGATTTCTTACACACAGGAGTGCCGGCACGAAAAATCATGCTGGGAGTGCCTTTTTACGGCAAGGGATGGACTGGCGTTGGCAACGCAAATCACGGCCTCTACCAGCCTGCAAAGGAGGCGTCAAAGTCATCCCCCGAATATCGCAACCTGAAGGCGTGGCCGGGCAGCGCTGACCGGCAGTTCTATCCAAAGAGCGCCACGTGTTCAATTTGGAACAAGGGAGAGTTCTTCAGCTATGACTGTCCCGAGGCACTGCAGGCAAAGCGGCAATACGTACGACAGCACGGCCTCGCTGGCCTTATGTTCTGGGATATGGGTCAAGATACAAGCGAGGCGGACTTGTTGAAGGCCTTAGCAGCTAAGTAGCATGATTCGAAGCTGGAGATGCAACATGCAGGCGTTCAGTTTCAAACCCTCTCGACAGTCTCTCCCGTGTCGTATTGTGGAACCACGTCCTTGCGCTCCTGCTTGCGATACAGGAATCGCAGCGCGATCGGTGCGAAGATTGTAGTCGCTCCGGTCATGAAAACAACGATTGCGTAAGCGGCGTCGGAGATCATCTTCATCTGCAGACCAAGCAGGGCAATGATCAGCCCAACCTCTCCGCGCGGTGTCATGCCTACTCCGACTTTCAATGCAGTATCCCTGCCTTCGCGCAGAACCGGAAGTCCGCAACCAACAAGTTTGGAAACAATCGCGAGAACCGCAATTACACTGGCCGCGAGCCATAACGATCCGTTGAAGACGCTCAGGTTGAGCTTGGCTCCCATCACGAAGAAGAAGAACGGAGCCAGGAATTCGTTGATGCCGGCGACGCGCGGCATCAGGTGCCATTCCGGGGCGTATTCGGCGAAAGCCAATCCCGCGAAGAAGGCGCCGATGATTGCGGCCATACCGATCTTTTCCGCTCCTACAGAGAGCGCGAGACAAATGGCCAGAGCCAGAACGAGTGGGGCATTGTGCGTTTCCATCCGTTCCAATCCGGGACGCATGCGCTGAATCACGCGTGGCGCGAAGAAGATCATGATCAGCGCGAATCCGACCGCTTCCGCCAGTAGCACGCTCAGCTGGATCCAGGCGATCGAGCCGGAGGAGACGAAGCCCACCACCACCGCAAGCAGCACCATGCCGAGAATGTCGTCGAAAACCGCGGCTCCCAAAATGATCTTTGCAGGGCGTGTCTGCAGTACGCCGAGGTCCTCCAGGACGCGCGCGGTAATGCCGACGCTGGTTGCCACCATAGCAGCTGCGATGAAGACGGCTTCGTGACCGGGATGATGTCGAATGAGGAGGAAGGTGAGTCCCATCAGGAACGGCAAGGCAACGCCGGCAAGAGCGACTCCCAATGCGGATGCGCCGATGCGAATCAGTTCCTTGGGCCTCGTCTCAAGACCTACAGTAAAAAGAAGGAAGATCGCGCCGAGTTCGCCGATTGAGGTGGTGGCTTGGCTGGGAATGATGAAACCGGTGAGATAAGGACCGAGCACAACGCCTGAGAGGATCTCTCCCAGCACCGCAGGCAATGAGAGCTGCTCAAAGAGTTCGCCGAAGATCTTCGCCCAAAGGAAGATCACCAGGAGCTGTAGCAGAAATGGATCGGCGCCGTGCGTCATGCCGAGTATCCATTGTCACCGTGACCTAAGCTGCGCGCCACTGAAATCCAGAGTAGCTGGATGATATGCCAGAATGCGCCAGGTAAGCTCCTAAGCCGCTAATCTCTTAATCTTCTGAGCTAAGGGAATGGAAAATCTGAGACAAAATTGGTACCTAAATCGAAGAGCAGCAGACTGCTGGGAAATAAGCCGGAGGCCATCAAATCCGGCTTCGTCGTGCTGCTGGAAAAGCTCGGTGTTAATCTGATGGAGGCAGGCTAGCAGCTCAGGAGCTTAGCCGCTTAGAAGCTGGTTTTTCATGGACCATCGCGCATTTTTCTTTCAAAAGTTCGGTCTCACGAACCGGGATCTGGAACGGTATCTGGGAGAGGCTTTGTCGGCGGGCGGCGACTATGCTGATCTCTACTTCGAGTATCACACTTCAACTTCGCTAAGCCTCGATGAGTCACTAATCAAGTCGGCAACTCAAGGCATTTCGGCGGGTTGCGGCGTCCGCGTGATCTCGGGCGAACGTACCGGATACGCCTACACAGACGATCTCTCCCCGGAGCGCATTCTGCGGGCTGCCCGGACTGCGGCGCTGATCGCCAGCGGCCCGAACAAGCAGCCGGTCGTAAATCTTAAGGACCCGACAGGCGGCCATACTCTGTACGCCGTCGCCTCACCCTCCGTTGATGCCG
The DNA here is from genome assembly GCA_003225175.1 of Acidobacteriota bacterium. Taxonomy (NCBI): domain Bacteria; kingdom Pseudomonadati; phylum Acidobacteriota; species Acidobacteriota bacterium. Next base: position 64,738 of record QIBA01000046.1, on the reverse strand, counting down.
AGGTTGCAGCAAAGGTCGAGCTACTTCAGCGCGCAGACCGGCACAGTCGCAACCATGATTCCCGAATCGTTCAGGTTCGTGCCAGCTACGCCGATGAACTGCGCCGGATTCTCGTAGTCGGATCCGACGGCGTAATTGCCTCCGACTCGCAGCCTCTGGCACGCATGAGCATCTTCTGCATCGCCAAAGACGGTCCGAACTCCGCACGTGGCAACTCCGGTGGAGGTGGGCGTGTTGGCATCGAGTATTTCCAGACCGAGAAAACTCCTGAGTACTTCGCTCACGAAGCGGCGCGACAAGCGATCATTCAACTCGATGCGCGAGAGACTCCCGCGGGAGAGATGGAAGTTGTGCTCGGTCCCGGATGGCCCGGTGTTCTGCTCCACGAAGCCGTGGGCCATGGACTCGAAGCTGATTTCAACCGCAAAAAAACTTCGGCGTTTGCCGGACTCGTTGGCAAGCGAGTCGCGAGCGAGAAGGTCACGGTGGTTGACCACGGCACGATGCCATCGAAGCGTGGCTCAATCAACGTCGACGATGAAGGTTCTCCCACGCAGCACACAACGCTAATCGAAAACGGAATTCTCAAGGGCTACATCAGCGACAAGCTATCAGCGCGCCTGATGGGCATCGCGAACACCGGCAATGGACGCCGCGAGAGCTACGAGCACATTCCCATGCCTCGCATGACGAACACTTACATGCTTGCCGGCCAGGACGATCCTCAGGACATCATCAAGTCAGTAAAGCGCGGGCTCTTCGCCGTGAATTTCGGTGGTGGTCAAGTGGATATCACGAACGGTAAGTTCGTATTCTCAACTTCCGAGGCGTATCTGATCGAAGATGGCGAGATCACCACACCGGTAAAGAATGCCACGCTGATCGGCAACGGTCCGGATGTGCTTACACGCGTTTCCATGGTGGGCAATGATCTTCAGCTCGATGAAGGTGTGGGCACGTGTGGCAAGGACGGACAGTCCGTGCCGGTGGGCGTAGGAATGCCCACGATCAAGGTGGATCGGTTGACGGTCGGAGGAACGGGATAATCTTCTGCAAAGCCGGAGCGCGGCATTCTCGTAGTCCCGCGGCGTAAGCCCTGGGGGTCTGAAAAAACAAATTGAGCGCCGTGGGCGCGGCACTCTTGCTGCGCGGCTGGTGGGTCGCGCTTTTCGGTGAGAGCTCAACACGATATTCCAATATGGAACAAAAACGCACTAGTGGCCGTTGTATTAGATGCGATTAAAACTTAATGCCAATTGAAACTCAGGAAAGAATCGAACTCGGAGCAGGACTCAAGGAGATCGCAGTTGAAGTAGTGGAACGCGCGATGAAATCGGGAGCTACTTCAGCCGACGCCATTGCGCGCGATGGTAATGAGTTCTCGACGCTGGTTCGGCTGGGTGAAGTTGAAACCCTTAAGGAGTCCGGCGCGCGAGCGCTGGGATTGCGAGTATTTGTGGGCGCGCGCGCTGCCGCAACTCATACCAGCGACTTTTCCCACGAAGGAGTTGAGCGCCTAGTCTCGAGCGCGATGACGCTGGCGCGAGCGACTTCCGAAGATCCGATCGCCGGCTTACCCGATGCAGCTGCTCTAGGATCGCTCAAGCAGGACCTGGATCTTTATTACGACGATGTCTACTCGCTCTCGGCCGCCGACAGGATTGACTACGCGCGTCGCGCAGAGGCGGCGGCAATGGCGGCCGATCCCCGCATCACGAATTCCGACGGTGGTTCTTTCGACGCGGCCACGGGGTACAAGGTCCTGGCTAACTCGCTGGGATTTGTTGGTGATTATCGCCGCTCGTACTGCTCGGTCTCTGCGGTTCCCATCGCACAGGCGGAAGGCTCAGCCATGCAGCGCGACTACTGGTACTCGGCCTGCCGCACTCTGCAGAAACTGGAATCGCCTGAATCCGTTGGTCGAAAGGCAGCAGAGCGCACTTTGCGTCGCGTAGGCGCTCGCAAAGTCCCCACGCAGAAGGTTCCCGTGGTCTTCGATCCGATGGTCTCGCGCGGCCTGATCGATCACATCTTCGACGCCGTGAACGGGGATGCCATCTATCGTCATTCCTCTTACCTGACCGGTAAGCTGGGAGAGCAGATCGCAGGGGAGAACATTACGATCGTTGACGATGGCACGATGATTGGGGGCTTCGGCTCTTCTCCGTTCGACGGTGAAGGCGTGCCCACGCGCCGTACAGTAGTCGTGGAGCGCGGAGTTCTGAAGAGTTATCTGCTGAATACGTACACGGCCCGAAAGCTGAAGCTGCAAACCACCGGTAATGCCGCTCGCGGACTGACCGGCAATCCTGGTATCGGCTCGGGAAATTTCTATCTGCAGCCTGGTGACAAAAGCCCGAAGGACATTTTGCGCGATATTCGCAGCGGCCTATATGTGACCGAGTTTTTAGGATTCGGGGTGAACCTGGTCACCGGAGATTTCTCTCGCGGGGCCTCCGGCCTATGGATCGAGAATGGTGAGTTCAGCTTTCCAGTGGAAGAGATCACCGTGGCGGGTAACTTGAAAGAAATGTTCCGCAACGTCTCCGCCATCGGAAATGACCTCGAGTTCCGTAGCTCAATCGCAGCCCCCACTTTGCGTATTGAAGGAATGACCGTAGCTGGGGAGTAACTGGTTAGTAATCTTCGAGTTAACTCTTCGAACCAGGTGCACCAGGCCCGCAGTAGACCTTGGCCTCTTACCAAAATTGCACAAAGCAAAGTACTAAGCCGAAAACATCTACTCTGGATTCCAACCCCGCATAACTACGTAGCGTCTCAACAACCAGAGATGCACCTTCGCGAGGCAATTGCAGTAATCGTCAACTTCGTGCTCATTGCGGCGCTCACTGTCTACGGTTTTCGGCTCTTTGCCGAGTATCACTCCAAGGGCAAGTGGGCGAAGAATGTGACGAGCCTTCTGGCCGGTGTCGGCCTGATGACGCTCGCGCTAGCTTTGCTTCTCACGCCTCAGAACGCCGCCATTCTGACGCGGATTTCGCATACTAAGATCGCGCGCATCCTGCTGTGGGCCAGCAACACGCTCTTACTCGCAGCCATTGCCGCATTTGGAGCCATTACCTATAGCCGTCCGCTGCGGCTTTGGCACGAACGTAAGATCGAGAGAGACCTACGTAGTGAACTTCCCAAGATTCCCTGAAAACAAAAAACGCCGAGGATCATCCGCCGACCGCGGTCGAGTGGTGAAGTTCCCTATCGCTACGCCGGCAGAGTCCGCTTCACGCGAAGGATGGGGTTTTTGGCGTCTGGGGCCCGGGATAGTAACTGGCTCGGCGAACCTTGATCCCTCCGCCGTTGTGACGGCGACGATTGCGGGAGCGGCCTTCGCCCACTCGCTGCTTTGGGTCGTTATTCTCGTGGTTCCATTTCTACTTGCGATTTTCTCGGTCACAAGTCGAATCGGCGTTGAGACTGGATTGGGACTGCTCGATCTGGTGCGCGAGCACTACGGCCGTGGATTCGCACTCGCAGGCGCCGCCTTCACCATGCTGACGAATTTCGTTGTGGTGATTGCGGACATCATGGCCGTGTCCGACGCGATGTCGATTCTTACCGGACTCTCGCGCATGTTCTTCATTGCAGCCACTGCGTTTTTCGTGTGGTACATCCTTGTCTTCCAGGACTATCAGAAGATCACTCGCGCGCTGGTTCTATTTTCACTGCCGTTATACCTGTACGTGGCCGCAGCGATATTCACGCATCCGCATATTTCCACGCTATTGCACGACATCTTCGTGCCACGAATGCAGGCGAGCTCCGAGTACGCGGAGAACATCGTGGCGTTGTTCGGCTCGTTCCTTACGCCTTACATCATCATTTGGCAAACGAGTTCGCGAAGCGACCCTAATCATGAGCACCATGGCGCGGACTCCATCATCTCGACGGCCGTTACGTTTGTGCTGGCGTGCTCCATTATTGTGGCCACCAGCGCTGTACTGCAGTTCAATCATGCGCCTGACATGACCACGCGCCAGGCTGCAGAGGCTCTGCGACCTGCCGTCGGAGATTGGGGCGCGATTGTCTTTGCGATCGGCATTATCGGATCGGGAATGGTCGCGCTCCCTGTATTGACGGCGTCTATGTGCTTCGATCTGGCGCAGGCTGTGGGATGGAAGGCAGGATTGAGTGACAAGCCATGGGAGGCGAAGCGCTTTTACGTTCTGATTTCGGCCGCCGTCTTTTTAGCCGCGGGGGCAAATTTTCTGCGTATAAACCCAGTCACAGCGCTCTATTGGTCGATGGTGCTGGCAGGGGTGCTCCTGATTCCCACCCTCATCTTTATCCTGCTGATTTCAAACGATCGCCGAATCATGCGCACGGTGAACAACCGCTGGCAGAACTTCTGGCTGGGAGCCGCCGCTGGCGGCACCGCCGCCGCTGGATTGATCTACATGCGTTACGCATTGTTCTAGGTCGCAGAATCCGCTGCCAGCCTGTTAGAATCAAATTATCCATTCATGAATGCCGATCTTGAAAGGCTTATAAAACTTGAGCAGGTAGATCGCGAGATAGGACGCCTGTCCGCCGAAGTGGCCGCGCTTCCCAAACGAGTTGCCGACATCGAACACCAGCTCTCTGACGCAAAAGCCAAGGTCGAACAGGCAAAGACCGCGATGAAATCTCAGGAGCAAAAGCGGCGCAGCCTGGAGTCTGACATCCAGTCGTACCAGCAAAAGATCGGCAAATTTCGCGACCAGTCGCTCGACGTAAAAACCAACGAGCAATATAAAGCCCTGATGCACGAGATCGAATTCGCGCAAGCGGAGATCCGCAAAGCTGAAGACAAGGTCCTCGAGATCATGGAAGGCGGCGAGCTGTTCGATCGCCAGGTGAAAGCTTCGGAAACGGAACTGAAAACCCAGTCTGCGCAGGTTGACAGAGAAAAGGAAGAAGCGCGAGCGCTCACCTCGAAGGATGAGGCGCGGCTGAAGGAGCTCCAGGGCGAGCGCGGCGGACTTCGGTCTGGCGTCAACGAAGATTTATTATCGCTTTACGATCGGGTTCTCAAAGCTCGCAAGACCGCCCTTGCCGAAGCTCGTGAACAGCGTTGCACTGCATGTTACGTTCTACTGCGTCCGCAAAAATGGAATGAGATAAAGGCGGGAACCGAAATCCTGACCTGCGACAGCTGCGGACGAATCCTTTTTTACGATCCAGCCCACGAACCGCCTCCGCCTGAGCCTGACAAGAAAAAGACAAAGAAGGCGAAAGTCACAGCCGAAACGCAGGCTGCAGCAGCGTCTCCGGAAGCTGGTAGCTTGGAAGTTTCGGCAGACAGCCCGTCTTAAAACAACGATCACAATCAGCGCATAGCACAATTTGTGATCCTGAGGCCTTCTTTTGGCCGAAGGACCTCCCGCCATGTTTCAGACTTAATCGCTCCCTCCTGGCTTTTCACGAGAGTTCGGGCCAAAAGCCAAACCAAGGCCACTCAAGTGTGAAGCATTCCGGGAGATCCTTCGGCCAAAAGAGGGCCTCAGGATAAAAGCGATAAGGTAGGTCCCGCCCAAGCGCAAAAATAAAAAAGGGCGGCCTTTCGGCCGCTCTTCCCATTCTGAAACTAGCGCCTCACGCAACCTTAGCTTTGCGCGCACTCTGGAATACTGAGAATGCTGCGCCCTGTGGATCCGTGAGCACTGCAAATCTTCCTACGTTCTCCATTGAAACCGGACCGAAAAGCACATTAGCGCCGGTCTGCTTTGCTTTGTCGACAGTGGCATCGCAGTTGGTGGTCTCAAAGTAGAGAAGCCAGTGCGGCGGAACATTCGGATTGCTGTGTTCCGCAGGTGGAATTCCACCGATGTAATCCTCACCATTTTTGATATGCAGATAGCCGGAAGGATCTTTTTCATCCTTCTCCAGCTTCCATCCGAACAGCTTGGTGTAGAACTCACTGGCGCGTGCTACGTCAGGAGTGTTGAGGTCGGCCCAGCAGAATGCGCCGTTGGTGTTTCTGGCGCCCGCGGGACGGGGTCTTTTGTCTTGCCAGATGCAGAACGTGGCGCCAGTTGGATCCTGCACCACCGCCATCCGCCCGACGTCCATGACATCAAATGGCTGCGCGATGACTTTTCCGCCCAAGGCGCTCGCGCGCTGGGCAGATTCGTCCACGTTATCTGAGGCAATGTAGATCATCCAATGCGGTGGGACGCCGTGTTCGCGCTGATCTTTGCGCAGCGTGTAGGCAGCGGCGGCATCTTTTCCATCGAGTTTAAACATTGAATAGAATTCGTCTGGCCCCATGGGCGCGTCATCGACGGTCCAGCCGAAAAGGTGCATGTAGAACTTCTTAGCGGCTTTCTGGTCGGTAGTTCCGAGTTCCATCCAGCAGAAAGAACCTGGTTTGAATGTGGCTGTCGTTGTCATGGCGCGAAAGTATAATCCTGCGCGCGTTAGCGAAGCGTTAAAAACTTTCTTACTCCGGAGCATGTGGGACGAAACGCCAAGTAGCGAGGATTAGGAGTGCAGCTCCTCCCCCAGCTTGCGCAGCCGAGCCACTGTCTCGGACATATTTCCATTCTGGAATACCCGAATTCCTGCCACACCGCGTGCACCGGCCTTGAGGCAGTTTGCTGCATTCGAGAGGGTGACTCCCCCGAGTACGAAGACTGGCATAGGCTGGTGGGCTGCCTTACGCTTATCGCACGCTTCCTTCACTGCGCGTACCGCAGTCGGAGCGCCTTTGTCCCGTGCCTTTTCGAATACCGGGCCAAACACCGCAAAGTCCGCCCCCTGTCCTTCCGCAAGTGATACCTCTTGAACTGTGTGGCAGGAAACACCGATGAACGGAGAAGAAATTCCAACCTGCGCGAAGATCACACGCGCCTCTGCCGCGGAGACATCATCGGACCGAAGATGCACTCCATCTGCGCCGCATGCAATTGCTACATCTAGCCGAGAATTGATCAGCAACCTGGTGCGCACGTTCGACGCGCCGATCGAGACGCCACGGACAATGTCCACCGCGCGAGTTCCCAATTCGGCAAGCTCTCGCGCGTTGAGGTCTTTTTCCCGCAGCTGAATGGCATCAACACCAGCGCTCGCAGCCTCTGCTATACGCTCGAGCAATAACCGAATTGCTTCCTCATGCTTAGCGGAAAGCTGGCTACGATCGGTTATGTAATAGAGAAACAATCATTGACCTTAGCAGAACGGGCGCGCCTGCGATGCAACGCGCCAGGGCAATTCGGCCTCTCTGATGAGATGACCGCAGGCGAGCTTGGCGTTCAAATCATTCAATTACTGTTGATCGCAATTCCCATTGCCAGCGTGAGTTGGACTATTACCCACGAAGAGATCTTCCGCGAGCCTCGTGAGTTCTGCATACGCTGCAGCAAGCAGGCTCCACATCTGCTGCAACGCAAGTTCTTCTACCTCTTTACCTGCGAATACTGCTTCAGTCACTGGGTGGCATTCATTTTCCAACTAATCACCCACTTCCGTCTGGTCTATCAGGATTGGCGCGGATCGGTCCTCGGCTTCTTCGCCCTGGTCTGGATCGCGAACCAATACATCTCGATATTCGACCGCCTGCGGCTCGACATCAAGCGCGAGCGCGTAGAAATCAAAGGCGAAGAGCACGAAGTAAGACAAAAGACTGGAGATGGACAGCGCAAAGCGGCGTGAATCAGCCGTTGCAAAACGTTGTCTCGCATTTCTCGACCGCAAAGCACGATAATGGAACGCTGCAACTGCCATGGTTCGCAGACGCTCAATGCCGTGCATATTTCACTCAGCGTTTCTGTTGTTCATCTTGAGCTCATTACTATCCGCCCAAGCGCCGCCGACCGCGAGATCGACCACTTCAGCAACGCCGACCTTTCGTGCGAACTCGAGGCTCGTACAGTTCGATGTCATCGTGCTCGACGGAAATGGCCGTCCGATTCGCGGGCTGGCGCAAAACGATTTCAAGATCTTCGAGGATGGCAAACCTCAGCAGGTACGCTCATTTGACGCGCATGAAACAAAGCTGACGGCGCAGCCGCAAGAACCATTCCATCTGCCACCGCACCAATATACGAACGTCCCTGTAGACGAACCTCGCGGTCCTCTCACAGTCATACTCTTCGACACACTCAATACTCCAACGCTCGACCAGTCCGCGGCGCGTCGTCATCTCATCGAATTTCTAAACGAGCTGCCGCGCGGCCAACAAACTGCATTGTTCACCCTCGGCACGCGTCTGCGAATGGTTCAGAGCTTTACCGGACAATCGGATGTTCTGCTTGCTGCCGCACAAAGGATTCTGTCGAGCCAATCTCCTCTGCTCACTACTGAAAAGGAACATCAACGAAATGAGGATGACCTCATTTACCGCGAGCGGATGACCACTCCGACGGTGACCGGACCAGGCTCGGGTGCGGCCCCACAAGCGCCGCAGGACTCAGATCTCCTGGCGGGAACAACGGCGAGGTTGCGCGATGCTCTTACAACACAAGAGCAGTACCAGATTACTCAGAGAGTTGGAATCACCCTGAGTTCACTGGTGGAGCTGGCGGCGATGTTGCAAGGCTATCCCGGACGAAAGAACCTGCTTTGGCTCTCAGGAACTTTTCCGTTCAGTTTTGGTCCAAATCCATTCGTACGTTCCGAGCAACATGACCGCAGCAATTTCGACATTGCTGTCCATCAAGCCACTTCGCTGTTATCGGCGGCGCAAGTGGCGGTGTACCCCATCGACGCCACAGGCCTTCACACTCATGGCGTCGATCTGACTAATACCGGCGAAAGCATGACCGGCTTTGACTCCAGCACGCAGATGCCGCGCATGAATGCAGGATTCGCGCGCCAGATGCAGGAAGAAAGCGACGCACAAACCACAATGGACGAGATCGCAGAGCAGACCGGCGGAAAAGCCTTCTACGGAACCAATGGCCTGAAGACGGCGATGCAGCGCAGCGTTGACCAGACATCCTGCTACTACACAATTGCCTATGAGCCCCAAAACCAGGATTGGAACGGCAAGTTTCGTCGCATCAGCCTCAAGACAGAGCGCCCCGGAGCAACGCTGCAATATCGGCGTGGCTATTACGCGTTTCCTGAACCGGAACACACGCCCCAAGAGTCGACTATCAAACTGGCGGCGGCGATGCGTCCTGACATGCCGGACTCGACCGCTCTCTACTTTAAAGCACAAGTGCTACCGCCCGATACTGACCATCACTCAGTTCGAATCACGTATCTGATTAATCCGCAGCAAATCACTTTTACGGATGCTGCCGAAGGCCGGAAACACGCATTCCTCGATCTGCTGGCCGTGGCTTGGGACCGAAATGGGAAGGATGTAGGGCATTCGGCCGACACAATCGACGCAACCCTCACGCAGGCCGAGTATCTCAAAGTTCTTCGCACCGGACTGCAGGCATCGCAGGAGGTTACCGTGAAGCCCAGCGCGTATCGCGTCAGAGTTGGCGCTGTGGATCGTCTTAGCCAACAAGTAGGAACGATCGATGTTCTGCTGTCTAATGCTCCGCCAAAATAACGTGGATCCGTCCGCCCTCGGCCGGGTGTTTTGCTTAGGATGTCGTGGTCCTGCGAGTTTGCGATGGTCGTCTACTTCACGAGTCACGCGAGATGAGAATCAAAACGGGGCCCGCCCGGCCGGAGACACGTTTTGCTTCAGCTTACATTCCTGACGGAGGCGCCTGATCCTCATCCTCCGGCTTCTCCGGACGCCTCGGCAGTTCCTTCTCAATCGGCTTGCGCGGAAACATCTGATCACGCATCGCGGCGTTATAGACGAAGTCCGCGACAATCACCGCGATCTGCCGCAGATCGTCGAACTGCAAACGGTCATAGACGTCCATATTGGAGTGGTGCGTTCGGGTGTCGTACTCAATTGGATCCTGGATGAACTGGAATCCTGGAATGCCGACCGCATCGAACGAGAGATGGTCGGTGCCCCCCGTGGAACGCATCGTGAGCGTATCCATGCCGAGATCTTTGAACGGATGCATCCAGGCTTCGAAGATCGGCTGCACTCCAGCGTTCTCCTGCATGTACACGCCGCGGATCTTTCCTGTCCCATTATCGATGTTGAAGTAAACCGACACCTTCGCCTGCTCCGCCTTCACCGTTACCGCTCCGGCTTCTCGACGCCGAAGCGTTGGCATACCTTGCATTGCAGGAGTATCCATTGGTGGACGCGATCCAAAATGGTGCTGCACGTACCATTGAGAGCCCAGCAAGCCCTCCTCTTCGCCGCTCCACAGCCCAATGCGAATCGTCCGCCGCGGCTTCACTCCCAACGATTGCAGAATCCTCACTGCCTCCATCATCACGATGCTGCCCGCACCGTTGTCAGTTGCGCCTGTGCCTGTATGCCATGAATCGAGATGCGCTCCGAGCATCACGACCTCATCTCTCTTGTCGGCGCCAGGGATCTCAGCGATCGTGTCGTACTGCTCGTCAGCGTCGGACCAGTTGTTCTTTACATTGATCTCGAGCTGCACCGGTGTCTTCTGCTCCAGCAGGCGTGCCACGCGATCCCACTGCTCAATCGCCAGCGTCAATTGTGGTACCGCAGCCTGGGGCTCGCTCTTGCGATATGCACCACCACCCTGCACGAAGACAGTTCCTCCGCCCGCGGCTCCGCGACTGCGGTCGATCACCGCCAGCGGCTTTTCGTCAGCAAAGAACTGATTCAGATCCCGCTGAAACTGCTGGCGTCTCTGCTGCTCTTGCGGACTAAACGCCGGCCTCTCGCTTGGCAGTTCGTAATTCCCGACGTCTGCCAACGACTTTTCCGTGTAGCGCTCGTATGGCGGTTCCACAATGGGCTTCACGTCCACCAGCTCACCGAGGATCGCAATCTTCCCGGCCAGCTTGCCCTTGTACTTTTCAAAATCCTGCTTGGTCCTGATGTTGGCGCGAACGCAATCGCCGTGAATTGCACCGTCGGTTCCGGGAGTCCACGCCTTCGGATAAGCGATAACCGTTTGCGTATCCGGCGACAGCATGCGCACATTGACATACTCATTCCACCAGCCGCGTCCGAACGGTCCCCAGGCTTCGAGGTGAGCATTGACCAGACCGAATTTCGTTAGCTGATCGCGAGTCCACTCATTCGCGCGCTTCATGTTCGGTGAACCCGTGAGCCGCGGACCGATGTTTTCGATGAGCCCTTCGGCAATCTCCTTGATCTTCGAATTACGAAAACCCTCATAACGGATCTTCGTCACCATATCGAGATCGACTTTTTCCTGAGTTTGTGCAAAGGCAAGCACGGATAGAAAGGGAAGTGAGCAAACCAGCAGACGGCGGGTCGCGAATTTCAAACGATGACCTCCAACCATGATTCAATTTTTCGGGATCTTGGGCTCGCGCCTGCCTGTTGACGCTCACCCGGCACTCTGCAGCCCACAGGTGCAGCAAGGAATACTATCAGCACCGCGTGGGACGAGCGGGCATGGCGCAGCAACCAACCAGTGGCCGGCAGCTTTCCCCCGGCGCACGAAATTGTTGACGACTCCCATCTTCGCCAGGCGGGCGCCGGACGCTCCATTTCTGGGGGGCTACGCCCTAGGAACCATACTGTAAAATTCCGGATAGATGTCCCAAACCGCCCAGGCAGAGACGCGCCCAGCCGCCGAAGTTGTGCGTACGGCTCACGTGGCGCAGGCACCTAACGGCGTCTGCTACGCCTTAGTCGGCGAGAACACCATCAGCGCGCAGGACGTTGAGCGCGCAGTGGGAGCGGTGCCACCGGCAATTGCCGCGGCATTACAACGCAAGGCGTACTATTTCGTCCCACTCACAGTGGGTGAAGGTGACGATACCCGCATCGCCGAGCGCTACGACAGCGAGCTGAGCGACCATGCCGTTTGCCATCGCAACTACACCGTAAGCGGCTCGCAATGTGTTTTTATCTCAACGCGCGTGATGGACGACCGGTTCTCGGTGGCCTTTGAGTTCTTTATTAATGTAGGCCATGCCTTCGTGGAGAAAGCAGGAGTGTCCGAAGAGTTCGCTGAAATCGTGTGGAGACAAGCCGAAAGCAATGTCCGTGGCGAAAGCAGCATGGATGCCTTCGAATTGCGCAAACTCGCTACCGGCAACTCCGGCGATCGCGAAAAGGCACGCCACGAATATCTGAACGCAACCTTTGCCGACGCCATCGCCGTGTATCTGCTATCGCTCGCGGTAGATGTCGACTACTATGATCTGCGCGAACGCGATTACCCTCTCTTAGCTCCTGGACCGCTTGGCGAACGCCTGCGCAAGTGCGCGGAATTATTTCCGCCGAATCCCGGATACGAATTCGCAATTCATTACCGCCGTCGATAAAATTGAGCATTATCGGATAGTGGCTTTTATTCTCTTTCCTGGAAACCGCTGGTTATAAACCATCTGCGTGTTTATCACCGCGATATTCCCGCAGGATTCGCCGTCGTGACTTCAATCCATATGCGTGCTGAGGACGGAGTAGCGCAAACCTCTGAACGGAGCGCGCAGCTCCGTGTGGACCAGCTCTCGATTTTCCCGCCGCTGCTCTGGATTTGCGGGAGAATTGCCAAGAGGTAAACGAGAATGGCACAAGATGTCTCGAAAGGTCCGTCGTCGGAACGCAACGTCAACCAAGGCAATCAAAACCTCACATTCCGCTGTGCAGACGTGGGTCAGAGCAGCTGCGATTGGCAGACAAAGGGAAAGAGTGAAGACGAAATTTTTCCCAAGATCGAGCAGCATGCTCGAGAAGTCCATCACATGAATATGGACGAAAACACCCGCTCAAAAGTGCGAGGAGCAATCCGCCGGCAAGCAGCCTAGCAATGCGTCTAACTTTTAGAACGCCCCGCATTGGTGGGGCGTTTCTACTTTGAAGTTGCAGACGCCCACGCCAAGCCGCAACTTCGGGCTGATCCGCCGTCCTGCAGCCGTGAATGATAAGTTTAGGTTCATCAATGGCTGCAACCGCGCGTTTTCGCCATTCACTTGTTGTGCTCGCCTTGTTGTTCCTGGCTTTGCTGCTGGCAGCCCAGGAAAACAGGAGTACGCCAAACTCTGGCCAGGTTGCATCTGCTGCACGAATTCCGGATGAGTGCTGGTCAACCGATCGCGTTGCCTCAGGACTCCAACAGAAACTTGCTCTTGAGCCTAGTGCAGCACTTTACGATGAGCTTGGCGTGCAGTTTGGCCGAACGGGAAACTACGATTGCGCAACGGGCGCATTTGAAACTGCGCTCGCGATTGATCCCACAGCAACGCAGGCGCGCTACGATCTCGCTCTCGCGCTGATCCAGAATCACAATCCGCAGCGTGCCGTTCAGGAACTGGCCGCAGTTATCCAGCAACAGCCGAACTCGTTCACCGCCCACAACGCGCGTGGATTGGCGCTGCAGGATTTGCGCAAACCTGATGATGCCGCGCAAGAATTCCGCCGCGCCATTGCAATCAATCCGCAGTTTGCGCTTGCCTATTACGACCTTGCTCAACTGATGAGTTGGCAAGGGAGCTACAATGCGGCGGCGTATTACCTGGAGCAGGGGCTTGCTGCTTCACCGGCGGCGCCAATCTCGTTGCAGATGAAAACGGCTCTAGCTGTTGCCCGCTCGCAACTCGGCAATTATGCAAGCGCCATTCCTCTCTTGCAGGAGGCGGTAGCAGCCAACCCAAATACAGCAGAGCTGCATTACGATCTGGCTACGGCGTACGCGCATCGCGGGAATTATCGTGATGCGGTGATGGAATACAAAGAAACCTTGCGACTCGATCCAGGCAGGGCAGACACTCAGCTTCTGCTCGCCAAGGCACTGCTGAACCAAAGCGCTGTCGAGGAGGCCCTTCCATATCTGAGTGACTATACGCATCGCAATCCAGCGAATGCGGAAGGCCTGGAAATATTCGGTGACGCGCTGAAAGATTCTAACCATCCGGATGAAGCAATAGCGGTGTTGAAGCGCGCACTCAAAGTGAACCCCTCCAGCTATAAAGCTCATTACGATCTTGGAGTCGTTCTGGGCCGTGCCGGCCGTATGGATGAGGCCATTCGGGAGTTGGAGACGGCAGTGAAACTGAAACCCGCCGGTGCGGAGGCGAGATATCAACTCGCTCGTCTGCTGGCGAGAAACAAGCAAGAGGCTGCCGCTAAGCAGCAATTCGCAGCTTTCGACCAGCTCAAGCAGAAAGAAGAGCAGCAGGCAAAGGCTGCTTTTCTCAGCAATCAAGCCAACGATTTGCTCGAGCAAAAACGGGCTAGGGAAGCGGCGGACCTCTATGGCAAAGCCGTGTTGCTTGACAATAACGACGCAAGATTGCACTACAATCTTGCGGTTGCACTTTCCCAAATTGGAGACAAGTCAGCAGAGCAGCTCGAACTGGAAAAATCCATTTCTCTCGACGCCAGGTTCGCTCCGGCCCACAATCAACTCGGTGCGCTGCTCCTCTCTCAAGGCCGTCTCTCTGATGCTGAGCGCGAATTCACAAATGCGCTCGACATCGATCCACAGTCTGCGGATGCTCTCAACAATTTAGGCACTGCGCTTGGCCGGCAGGCAAGAAACGAAGATGCGGAGAGATTGTTTCGCCGAGCAATTGAGATCGATCCGCAATCTGCGCTGGGTCATGTCAACCTGGGACTTATGTACGCTTCGGCTGGTAAGTACGGCGATGCCGAAGCGCAATTCCGGACAGCGTTGCGACTCCAGCCCGGCAGTAGGAATGCCCTAACCGCTCTCGGTATATTTCAGGGAAAGACTGGCCGTCGGGCCGAGTCGGTGGAAACGTTGCGCAAGGTAGTCGCATTAGATCCGACGTTAGCGGACGTCCACCTGAATCTGGGAATCGCTCTTGGCGATAACAACGACCTTCAGGGGGCGCTGAATCAATTCTCGGAGGCAGCTCGCCTCGCTCCAGATTCGGCAATGGCTCACTACAATCGCGGCAGAGTTCTCTACGCGCTGCATCGCAACCAAGAGGCCCACGAGGCGCTGGCAACCGCTGTGAAGCTCTCACCAAATTACATCGACGCGCTCCTTCTGCTAGGAGTCCTTGAGCATTCTTCTCCCTACGCCACCCAGCTCTTTCAACGTGTCGTTGAACTCGAACCCACAAATGCTGAGGCGCGTTTTTATCTCGGCCGCAGCCTGCTTCAGGAGGGGAAGAGAGATGAAGCAATTGCGCAATGGAAGAAGGCGGTTGATGCAGACCCCGATTATCTGCCCGCGCTCTCCAGCCTTACTCGAGTGCTGACGCAAATGAAGAGTTCCGATTCGGGAGAGTACGCCGCGCGCCTCCAGGCATTGCAGCAGAAGCAACAGACCATTGAACGGGTGAAAGAGCTGAACAACTTCGCACTTCGTGCTGCCGAAGAACAAAGGTGGGACCAGGCAGTTAGTCAATTACAGGACGCAATTGATCTTTGCAGGCAATGCGTTCAACTCGGAGTGCTGAGAAAAAATATGGGACTCATTTATGCGCGAAAAGGTGACACAGAACACGCACGGGAGGAACTACAGATTGCGTTGAAACTGCTGCCGAACGGGCCAGACTTGATCGCTGCCAAAAAAGCCCTGGATCAGCTACAGGCATCTGCTACTTCGGCGCATTGAGAGTTCGTCTGTCCGCCCTTTGACAATTTCAATGAGTTTGGGGCGGCGGCTCGTCGATCTTTACAATCCGATCGCCTCGCACATGCTCCATCCTTTGCATAATCCCACTCGGCCATTTGATTTCGATGCTCTGGGCCTCAGTTGCGGGACCAAGACCGAAGTGCACCCGCTTATCGCTGGACGAAAGATAGCTGCTGGCCGTAGTCACAGTCGCAAATTGTGAACCCGATCTGGTGACCAGCTTTACTTCCGCTCCGATCGCATCGCGGTTGCTCGTGTGTCCGAGAAGCTCCAAAGCGAGCCAATGATTCTGATTCACCGTCTTGTTCATCAGCATGTGTATGGGGCCGTCATTCGTGGTTACAACCGCGTCCAGGCGACCGTCGTTGTCGATGTCGCCGATGGCCATGCCTCTGCCTACCCAAGATTGTTGGAGCCCAGGTCCCGAGAACGCCGAGACGTCTTCAAAATCCTTGCCGGTGTTGTGCGCAAGCAACATCGGTTCGCGATAGCGGAGGTTAGGAGAGGTTAGCTCAATCGTGTCGAGATCATGTCCCTGAGTTACCAGTAAATCCTTCCAGCCATCGTTGTCGTAGTCGAAGAAGCGCACGCCCCAACCGGAGTGGAGCGCCGTCATGCGTCCCATCCCGGAACTGAGGCTTGTGTAGGAAAAACTGGCGTCCCCTCTGTTCTGATACAACGCATACCGCTGGTTGGCCAGATCTGTGACTACCAAATCGGGAAGCCCGTCATTGTCATAGTCGGCGAAATCGACTCCCATGCCCGCATAGGTGTGACCGTCTCCATCGACGGCCGCCTCGGAGACCAGACCGACCTCCTCGAAACTGCCGTCTCCTTTGTTGCGATAGAGAAATTCGCGCATGGAATCGTTCGCCACATAGAGATCGACGCGACCATCGCGATCGTAGTCGGCTAATGCGATGCCTAGTCCTCTGCCCTCTTTCGAGATTCCCGTCTTTTGCGACACTTCCGTGAAGTGGCCATTGCGGTCATTGTGATAGACGAGCGGCGAGATCGGCGGAAAGACTTCCGGCTGGCAGTACGCGCGATATCCTTTCTTGCGCTCGCCGCACCACACATCGCTGAAGCCCCACTCCACATAGCGCAGCACCACGAGGTCGAGGCGGCCGTCATTGTCGAGGTCCACCCACGCGGCGCTTGTTGACCACCCGCCGCCACGGACTCCGGCCTTCTCCGTGACATCAGTGAACGTCCCATTGCCGTTGTTGTGATAAAGGCGATTGCCGCCGTACGCAGTGACGAAAAGGTCCTCGAAGCCGTCATTGTCATAGTCGCCGACCGCGACTCCCATGCCGTAGCCTTGGCCTTGCAACCCCGCTCTTTCGGTTACGTCCTCGAAGGTGCCGTCTGCCTTCTGGTGATACAGCCGATTCCAGTACTTCGGGCCGGTCTTCTGCGGAATCGTTCCTTTAGGCGTCGGATCGTTCAGGGGAGCGCCGTTTACGAGAAATAAATCAAGCCGACCGTCATTGTCGTAGTCAAACAGCGCAACTCCGGCCCCCATGGTCTCAAGTAAGTATTTTTTGGAGGTGTGCGATGCCTGGTATTCGAACTTAATTCCGCTCGTTCGCGCAAAGTCGACGAAGTTCCCAGCAGCGTTTTCTTGCACGCGTCCGGTTTGCTTCGCAGCTTGAGTCATTCCGAATGCGGCGAATAGCGAAGAGAAGATCAATACAGCTCGAACGCGGGTCACGTTTCGGACCAGGCAGCTCCAGCCGCTGGAGAAATCATCTTGAGAAAGGCTTTTCGATCCATGAGGCAGCCAGTATAACGACGCGCAGGCGTTCTGCTTCTTGATATCCTCTTGCGGGGCACGATGCCGAGTGTGCATTTCGAGCAGTGAAATTGCGCCTCAGAACCCCACTCCACGATTGTGATTGCGAGATATGCAAGAGGAAATGGAACAACTCAATCGGCGAATTTTTCTTAAGCTCAGCGGCGCTGCTGCCGTGGGACTCGCCGGAAGCAAGGTCTATCCCCAGACTCCCGAAGCGGCAAATACCGGAGCCCTCACCAGCCGAAGCGCGCCCGTGAATCCAATCGTGCTCAGATCGGCGGAGCTGGAGGTTGTCCTCGACCGGCATGATGGCCTGCCGTATGAGTATCGGTTGCTGCGTGGAAACCGCCGGATGCTTGGCGAAGACCTTGGCAAGCCGATCGCCGTCACTTTCTATGATAAGTCTTCCGGAACGATCAAAAATGCTAATGCTTCGGTCCAGAAATACTCTGAACTGAAGGAGCATTCCGATCTGCTGTTTCAGATTCAGGACGGCTCGCAGTCCGCTGTAAGTTTTGTGATCGCCTACATAGTTGAAGCGGCTACGCTTCGCGTAGTGCTCTACGCAGTTCGCGAATCTCCCGGATACGAGCTCATCGAAGTAGCTCTGCCGCGACTGGCTGCGGTTCGAGAAGAAGATGGAGCATCATGGCTCGCCCACGGCGACGATGGCGGCTGGCTCGCCACTCTCAAAGATGCATCCCCCGGACTGCTGACGCCGAATACCTTTTGGGGAAATGTGTCGGCGACTTTGCCAGTGGTAATGGTTGGAACGGATCATGCGATCTGCGTGCAGGAAACTACCGCTTTCATGGATGGCACCACACTTGCTGTAAGCGGCGAGCCGGGCAAGCGACGCGCATCGCTCGGAACCATTAAATGCCATCGCGTAAACGGAACGCTCTGCTATGACATGAATACGGGCCCGGGAACTCCGCGGAATTGCGGAAATCGGCAGACTCGCAACTTACTGATCGAACAGGAGTCACAATGTCGTCTGGACTTCCTCAGTACTCCGGGCGACAAGACTTCGCTGACCTGGTTCGACGCGGCCAAGCTTGTTCGCAAGCGCATGCCGCCGATCCCGAATCATCTTTACGACAACGCGTTTGTCTATGGCATTCGTTGCGATGAGCCCAGCTATCCCAAAGCTTCATCGACCTTTGAGCAGTGCGAACAGCTCATCCACCAAATCGCAGAGCTGACTGACTATTCTCCGCAGATCGTCCATCTCTGGGGCTGGCAATATCGCGGCAAGGACACCGGCTATCCCGCAGTGCAGGAGGTCAACCAGCGCATCGGCGGCTACGACGGAATGATGAAGTTGATGGAAAAGGCGAAAGCTTACAACTGCATCGCGACGCTCTCCGACAATTACGATGATGCGTACCGCAGCAGTCCGGCGTGGGATGAGAAGATCATCGCGCGCCGTCCCGATGGCGAGCTCTGGGAGAGCCGTAACTGGACTGGGGAGAACTCCTACATCATCGGACTGGCCAAGTATATGGACGGTCCCGGAATGGAACGCGTTCGCTATACCTGCGAGCGTTACAAGCTGCCGAAGACTACGCACGTGGACGTGCTCTCGTATTTCTCGATCCGCAACGACTGGGATCCGGAACATCCGGCAAGCGGGATCAAGAACCTGCGCGATGGGCGCTACAAGATCCTGCACGAGTTCGCCAAGCGCGGAGTCGACGTAAGCTCCGAAGCGCTGCGCTACGCATTCATCGGCAAGATCAGTTCCTTCTGGTACATGACGGGACCGGGAACCTGTCCCTTCGGCGGCACCGCGATTCCGCTGCTAGCAACCATCTATCGCAAGAGCGCGGTCTGGGGACAATCAGGCAGAACCACGACGGTTGCCGAACGGATCATGAAAACGTTGTTCTACAACGGCTGTTCGCATGCGATCGTCCGCGCGGACATGAATCTGAATGACGCGCTCGATACCTTCTATCTGATCATGGTTCCCTGGTTTCAACTACACGCGCGCCACATCGAGTCGTTCCGGCGCGAGGGAGAAAGAACTGTTATAGGGGTGGAGGATAATGCGGTGATCGACATCGATTGGAATGCCAAGGCCTACACCGCCTCACTCGACGGTTCGCCGATTTGTTCCGAGGCAGGCACGTTCTGTCCCTTGGATACAGACCGAATCGCGTTCTACTCGCTCACTGCTCAAGAGCTGACGGCCAATTTGCCTCGTGGTTGGCAAGCCAGCGAAGTTCGTGCGTCCAAGTTAAGCGCGAACGGCGCTGAGGAGTTTCAGATCAGCGTGGACGGAAGCCGGGTTAAAGCGCGAGTTGAAGCCCGCATACCGGTAATCGCTTATCGGAACGATGCGGTGCGGCGCCAACGTCGGCCAACGGTATCGTGAAGCATCTTGCTTGATTCCCTGAGAGGTTGCTGTTGCTTTCCCCAACAAAAAACTGCGTGCCTCAGCCTGGCTAGGAGTCCAGAATGAGGCACGCATCTGTCATGGAGCGGAAGGGGATGGGGGATCCGCCCAAGGCAATTTTTTTAGTATCCGCGCCCGAATTTCGGGTGGAAGGTGACGCCGAACGACAGCCGGATGTTATTTTGCGTCTGGCTGCTGAAGCGGGTCATGAGGTAGTCGAACTGGAACAGGCGGACAGAGATTACGTCCGAAGCCTGCCAGTCATAACCACCACCCAGAGCTGTGGCAAAGGCGTTGTCTGAAACCGAAAAATTGGTTCCCAGCACGCTGGTGCTCACGCTGTCATGCGCGAAGCCGAACAGGCCGTGAACGAAAACTGCGCCCTTGTCGTTGGGCATCTTGAACTCGGGTCCAAACAGATAGGTATAGATGTGGTTGTTGGCGCCGTTCTCGCTGTGATAGCTGCCGTTCATGTCAGCCGAGATGCCAAAAGTCGGCGTGAGCCTGAAGGTCGCCATGCTCTCCCAACCGTTCTGGTTGACAGCGCTTGCGCCCTGGCCGGGATTGAAGCGGGTATAGGAATATCCGCCGAATACGTCCAACTTGTCCGACGACGACTTCTGCGCAAACAGCGAGAAGCTCGCGGCAAGCACAAAGAAACTTGCAAACAGAGCTTTCCTCATGGACCGATTTCCTCCAGTGGCGAACAAAGATTTGTTCGAGCTGATTTTTTCCCGGGGTAGTTAGCGGCAAAGATAAGCTGGAGAGCAGTGCACGAAAAGAGTCCTATAGACCATGCGGTAATACCCGACTTCGGTAATGTTAGTGGGCTGATAACATGCCAACGGACATCTAAGCGTCCTACATTCAGCAGCTTACGAATGCCGACATGTAACTCCAGAGTTGGCTCATGAAAAGGAAGACGGCCGGATCTTGCTCACCAAAAATTGGTTCGGCGGCAACTCTTTCTAGAGCGCCTAAACAGGAATGCTTGTTCTAGTCGTTGTTGAGGTGCGCGACCTAGCCGCTCTCGCGTTGCGATCTGAACTGAACGATTCTTCGGCGATCCCGCTTCGATGGTCGAGTTGAAGGCGCTGTAGTAAAGCCTCTCATAGCTTTTTGTTCTTCGGCAAACTTCGCGCGAAGCTCGCGGCTTGCCTCTGTTTCGCGATACAGGGTCTGAGCCACCGATGCAGGGCCCCGAACCTCGCTGAGATCCTGAACCCTTACCTGAAACTGGCCACCCTCGGTTCGAATCTGTAGTAAGTCGCCTACGTGCACCTCTCGGGCAGGTTTAACTGCCTGGCCGTGGGATTCAATCCTACCAAGTTCACAGGCGCGAGTAGCCAGAGAACGTGTCTTGAAGAATCGAGCAGCCCACAGCCATTTGTCGATGCGAACGCCGGTCATGGTTGTCATCGTAGAGTCTAGCGCGTGGAACAGGCAGTCGGCGCTCGGCTGTCGGCATTCGGCCAATTGAGCTCGACATCAATGAGAAATCGCGCGAAACCGCGCGTCCATCCCAAAGTTCCTCGAAACACTCAGAACCTGCGGCCACCCGCGGCCGGGTGTTCGCCTGCAGGTCGAGAATCCCATTTTGAAACAAAGTGCTCAGCTTCAGCGCTTTGGCCAATTGCTTATTGCTAATCGCTTATTGCTGCCCTTAAACAATCACAGCCTCGGCTGTCGGCATTCGGCCAATTGAGGCTCGACATCAATGCAGAAATCGCGCGAAACCGCGCGTCCATCCCAAAGTTCCTCGAAACACTCAGAACCTGGCGGCCACCCGCGGCCGGGTGTTCGCCTGCAGGTCGGGAATCCCAATTTGAAACAAAGTGCTCAGCTTCAGCGCTTTGGCTAATTGCTAATTGCTAATCGCTTATTGCTGTTCTTAAACAATCACGGCCTGCATTCTTGCGAATGCAGGCCGTGGAAGGTGGTGAGATGTCCTCTTTGGAACTGGCCGACTCTGTTGCCAAAACCGGCTGCTCACACAATCTGGTGAATTTGTCACCCATCGTGCCCCCTTCCGTTACCGGAAGCTTTACGCTGGAACCCGCCTTGCGACGTCTTCCTGCGAGTGCCCGAGGAGCGAAGCCTGTTGCCTGATTTCGACAGGCCGTCCACCGATTGCTGCTCTTTGTTATCCCTCACCCTCTCGGGTTTGAGATAGGGCCACAGACGATCCGAAGACTTTCATCTCCGGTGTTCTGTGGTCTCTAGGCTGGCCTATCTGTCCAGCAGCTTTCGCCGCCGAAGGACGCCCAGTCTTGCAAGCCATCTGGATTGCAGATGAGCTTTCGCTCACCCAGCATCACAGTTGGTCTTTCGCCGATTGTCCGTCGTGACTTGCGCCACGCTGTTCAGGTCAACCGGGCTTTTGCCTGCATGATTCCGCACTCGACTCACGCCAAATGGTTCCTCATGCTTGGACTTCTCGAACAGCTTCGTCCCTGAATTTCCGATT
Organism: Acidobacteriota bacterium; assembly: GCA_003225175.1. Taxonomy (NCBI): domain Bacteria; kingdom Pseudomonadati; phylum Acidobacteriota; species Acidobacteriota bacterium. The sequence goes on along the minus strand of QIBA01000046.1, from coordinate 42,482 downwards.
CCAGGCGAACCTGGATTCAGTTTCGGCGAAGCCGTCATCAATCGCCGCCCTCGTCCCGGGCGCGCCGGGATGCCTTCGGCCGACTGACAACCGCAAAACCCGCTTTGACTTACGCCATGCGCTGGGTTGCGATTTGATTGCCGTGATCAGCAGAACGCTTCCGCAATCTGCTCATGCAACTCGCCCTTGCGGGCTGCTACTCGCGTGTTCCCTTTCGGGAACATCGAATCTGTTGCAATGACTGTTTCCAGCACTATTGCAACCTGCCGTCGCACTTACGCCGACAGCACCGGCAACCTGGCTGTGATGCAGAAGTCTTGAATTGAGCTTGCGCCTAATTCAACGCTTCCTTTCACAGTGCTGATCTCTTACGCCTGCAGAATCTTTGAGGAATGCACTTCGGTTGCCCTCTAGCGCTTTCCCACATGAAGCTCAGCTTTCGCCGATCCTCATGCTTCCAAGCTGACGAACTCGCCGACTTACGCCGCCTTGTTCTCGCAGGCTGAAGCCGCGAAGCCTCAACCCGCTCTCAGCCTGCCGGAACTTTCGGATATCGAAAACTTGCGCCTTCGACTTTCCTAGCGTTGTGTTCGCAGTCTTTTGAACTGCGCCTGCAATGCGATTCCGTTGGCTTCCGGTCTCAAGCGGTTATTCGCCGCCTGATTCCTTGCACCCGCTGACAGCTCTCGCTGCCGCCGTTTGCTGACCCATCTGCATCTTCGATTTCAGCAACCGATCGCTTTCCAACTTTCGTTGTTTGCGACCAGTCCTTGCTCGATTGAAACTCTCGGCTCCGTCTCGCGTCAGAACCGACCTTACGGCCTGTTCCTCTCCGACGAAACTGCGGGCCTCAACCGACTGTTTCAAACTTCCATCCCCTGACGGAGATCTCAACTTTGAAACTCAGGCTCGAGCGATTCAGGACATCTCACGCTCGCGTGTTAGGGAATTTACTCCTTTCGCAGATGGGAGCAAGGGAAATACGATCCGATTTTGTGGGTTTCCTGTTTAAAAGTAGTCCGTCTTGTGGAGTCGGGTGGAAAAGGCGTGAGCGCGAGAATTTCTGCACAGCTTAGTGTGCGATCTTGGCGATATTACGCCTCGATATTGCACTCTAAGCTGTGCGGAAATGGGGCCCAAGTTCCCGGAAATGTTCTTTGTACGGTTTTCCGAACAAACTTGCCTTCGAAGCAGAGAACCCTTCAATCCACGCGATGATAGCTAGCTATTTTCTAGACTCCTCCGCGCGCGGCGCGAAGCTTATCCGGGACGAAGCCAACACGTGGAACGCAAACCCGAGCTCTTACTTGCTGACTCCGATGAACGGACTCGAACGCTCTGCCGCGATCTCGCTGAAAATTTGCATTGCGAGTTGGCTGTTGTATCCGGCCGCGATTCTGCTCTTTCGATGATTCAGCGTGGCGAATTTTCCGTCGCACTCCTGGATGCGAATACGATTTCAGATCCTCCGGACCTGCTTCCGCAAATCAAGGCTAAATCCGCCAGAATTGAAGTCATCCTATTGCAAGAAAAAGCCAGCACCGCAGCGGCCGTTCGCGCGATCAAAGCTGGATTTTTCGATTATCTCGAGAAGCCCCTGGATGTGCAGGCGCTGCAGAAATCGATCGAGCAGGCACTGGATAGATCTCTAAAATTCCAGCCGTCGATTCCCACATTAGAACAGCTGGAGCGGCGAGCCATCGAAGACGCCATGGCGCAGGCGGAAGGAGACAAGGTCAAAGCTGCCCGCCTGCTCTCGATCGGCAAAACCACGCTGTACCGCAAACTGCGGCAATACGGAAGTTACTCCCGCAAGCGCAAAGGACCTGCGCGTCGCGGCTCTCCTAGAAATGACGTGAGTAGCTGGCAATGATTGTGTAGTCGGCGAAGGCAGCATCTCCGTGCGTGTGGTTCTGGATATCGGAGGTGCTGATCTTGCGATTTCTCTCCATCGCCCAGGGAGCGCTTACGTTTAACGAATTGTTCCGGTATGAAAGCGCCAGGCCCGGCTCAATCGAAATCACATATCCCGGACGCCGGAAACCATTGCTGGCTCCGAATGCATCGCGCACCGGAACTCCTTCCATCCTTCCGCCGAGACTAAGCGCTAAATAGCGAAGCTTCGGCACATTGTGCGAAAAACCTCCACGCCACAAGTATTGATCGCTCACCGACATAACGTCTTCGTGCGGAGCGCTGCGGAATGTCTTCACGCCATTGGTGTCGCGTGGATTAAACAGCCACGAGCCGGTGAAGTAGAGCATTGTATGGAAATAGGTTTGGCGATATGCCTGTGTCGCCAGCGTGAATCCCCAACTTCCATCGCCAGGCTGAAGGGATTGATCGAAATTCCGAAGCTGCGTTGTGCCGTTGGAAAGAATCGTGGTCCCTTGTGCATCGTTGATGCCGGTGGGTAATTTGAGAGATGCAGAGATAGCTACGTTGCCGTGACTCTCTGTCGGCGGACGAAATACCCACCCCTGCACGCCCAGAAATATGTCGCCAATGCCGCCCACGCGAGAGACGTTTACGTTGCCCTGCTGATGGCGTGTCCCGGTCATAGCGGGAATGTCGCCGATGATGCTGAACCGCGGACTGAACTGGTAATTGAAGGAAAGATCGTACAGATTGACGTGATTCTGCACCTGATTGTGCAGGATGGCGCGACGCACTTGGTAATCCGTTCCAATGTAGTGCGCATAAGAGCTGTAAGTGCGGAATCCGACGCTTATCGTCAAATTGTGAAGTCTGTCTGCCCAGTCGCGTCCATGAAAGGTCTGCTGCTGATTTGTCGGGTCCAGACCAGAAATCAGCGGCTGTTCCGTATGCGCCGCGACGCAGCCTTGTCCAAAAGCCATGGTTGAGAAGGCCAACAGCGGAAGCAAGCCAGCAAGAATCGCAAAAACCTTCAGGAGGCGGCGAGCAAAGGCGCGCGTCATAAGAACTCCGGACTACAGAAATCAGATCTTGAGCCCAAGTCTGCGATGCGGAAGTACATCGTATGTAGCTGGCGCGAACAATAATGCAAATGCACTATTGGGACTGCCTGTACATTGGGAACCATGCAATCCAGGCTTCGGCGCGTAGTCGCCGCTTATGTAATCGCTCTGCTCCTGATTTTCGCTGCTTCTGCCTTCGCTGCAAAGAACGTTCGGAAGCTCACGCTGCGAAATCTCCAGGGCAACAAGGCCCGACTTGGCGATTACCAGGGACGGATCGTGGTACTGAATTTCTGGGCTACCTGGTGCGGGCCGTGCAAGGAAGAACTTCCACGTTTAGGGAAAATGGCTGATCAATATGCCGCGCAGAATGTCGCCTTCGTGTTGGCATCCATTGACGAGCAAAGGAAGCTCGAAGCAGTTCGCGATTTTGTGGCGCAACAAAAGCTTAGCTTGCCAGTTTTAGTAGGAGCGGACGTCGATCTCCTTGAGCAACTGTCCGGCACCAACGTGGTCCCCGCAACGCTGATCATCGACGACAAAGGGGAGATCGTCCGCGCCATCAATGGCGAAGCCCACGAAGAGGATGTCAAACAAGCCGTGGATTGGCTTTTGAATGGGAAGAACGGTCCGGCGCCCACGGAGCGGGTGAAGAGGTATTGAAGGTAGAGACGCAGCATGCTGCATCTCCAGGCTGGACAAAAAAATTCCCGCCGTTTGCGGCGGGATCGATTCGATAGGGTGACTACAATCTAGCGATTTGCCTGCGACCCTTCCATAGTGTTTTTGTAGTATCGTGCTCCCTAATTTAAAACGATTAGATACTGCTGGCCCGATTCGTTCGGACTAGTGCGCTTGTCCTGGTGTTCAGTTGCCGAGGTGAGATGAAACACGCGAAGAGAATTGTAATTTGCATGGTGGTGTTGCTTGCGGCTTGCGGAGCACAGAACGCAAGCACCACGGGCGTCGTTCTGGTTTCGGAACAGCGGCTCCAGCAGCTGCTTCCCGCGACGGTTTTCATCGACGGTGAGAATGTCCCCACGCAGCAACGCAACGCAGCTCTGGTTCAACTCCCGAATGGAAAAATCCTGCTGGCGAGTTTGATCGACACGGCCGGGTACAGCTCTGCGTATCAAGAGAAGTATGCCGGCGTCCTGCTCTCGCAAAGCAGATTCACGCTTGGCAACAAGAATCTCGACGCCGGAGCTTACGCCATAGGTCAAAAAAAGAATGGGGACTCTGTCACGGTATATGTCTACAACCTTGGTGGAGAGAAACTGGCAGAGCTTCCCACGGAGAAGCAGGAGAACTTGCGCCCGGTGAAGCCGCTGCAAGTGATCTCGGCTGCTGATGGATCCGCCCGGTTGTATGTCGGTCCTTACTATCTTTCACTCGCAGGCAGGTAAGTGGCTCAGTCTTACGCAAGCCCGCGCTCAGCTACGGCCGGACTACTGGTGGGACTCGCTATCACGCTGGCGGTAGTCGTCGCATATTCCTGGTATGTGACCCGGCAGATCTCTGGCTTGCGCGAGCTGCAAACGTCCATTACTGAGCGAAATCGGATGGACTCGCTGCAGTTGTTACGAATTCAGAACACGCTGAACAGTATCGCTTTGGGAATGCGCGATGTGCTCGACAACACAGAGCACTATCCCGTAAAAGCCTTCCAGGGACAATTCCAACGGCTGCGTACCGATCTCGAAGACGGAATGAAGCGGGAGCAAGCGGTTTCCGTCGCAACGCGCACTGCTGAGCAGCATCAGTACCTTGAAAGTTCTGTCGCACAATTCTGGGAAGCTCTCGATCACGTCTTCGATCTGTCGCGCAACGGCAAGGAAGAGGAGGCTCGCCTGCAAATAAGTCAGTCGCTTCAAGCTCGCGAAGCGGCGCTGAGCATCGCCGTAGCTCGCTTGCTGGTAGAGAACAATGAGAGCGAGAAGCAAGCCGCAGAGCGAGTAAACGACATTTATCGCAGAGTTGAAAGACAGGCATATACGTTTCTCATCGCAGCCCTCGCGGCCATCGTGCTTACCAGCGTGTTGCTGATCCGGTCGAATCGCGAACTTTTTCACCGGCTGGCCACGCTTTCCGAGCAACGCAGTGACCTGGCCCAAAAATTGATCTCAACCCAAGAGTCGACGCTCAGCTATGTCTCCCGCGAACTTCACGACGAATTCGGGCAGATACTCACTGCGCTCGGAGCCATGCTCACGCGCGCCGCGAAGCGAAATCCCGATGCGGAACTGAATGAGAGCTTGCGCGAAATTCGCGACGTCGCGCAATCGGCGCTGAACAAAGTACGCACGCTCTCGCAAGCGTTGCACCCCGTGATGCTCGACGAAGCCGGCCTCGAGCAAAGCCTCGACTGGTATCTGCCTACAGTCGAGCGTCAGACCGGGATTGCCATCTCCTATGAAAAATCCGGGAGCGCATTTGAAGTCCCCCGCAGTGCCGGAGTTCACATTTACCGGGTCGTACAGGAAGCGCTGAACAATGTGAAGCGGCACTCAGGAGCTCAGCGCGCGTGGGTGCGTCTGCGTTTTCTCGCCGATGCACTCGAGCTCGAAATTGAAGATCACGGTCGAGGACTAGCCAGATCGAATGGGACGCGCGGTATAGGCCTCGTAGGAATGCGAGAACGCGCACAGCTCATTGATGCGCAGTTAAGCTTCACGCAGCCTGCGGAAGGAGGGACTCTGGTAAAGCTGCGAGTACCACGAACTGCGAGTGCCGAGGCCAATAAGGAGCCAGAGCACGTTGGCTAAAATGCGAGCCTCGCAGAGAAGCAAACCCAAATTCGAAGCTGAATGACCAAAAACAAGATCTCCGTTCTTCTGGTCGACGATCATAGCCTTGTCCGTCGCGGCTTCCGACGTATGCTGGAAGACGAGAGCGATATGCAAGTCGTTGGCGAGGCCAGCAGTGGCGGGGAAGCCGTGCAACTTGCGGGAAAGCTCAGACCGCAGGTCATCCTCATGGATTGCGCCTTGCAAGGCGAGAGCGGCATCACAGCAACGCGAAAGATCATCGAGGCGTTACCCGACACAGCGGTTCTCATGCTAAGCATGCATTCGGAAGAAACGCTCGTTCGCCAATCTCTCGAAGCCGGAGCCCGTGGCTACATTCTGAAGAACGCTTCGGATCTCGACCTGGCTGCCGCTATCCGCCGAGTTCTTGACGGAAATGTCGTGCTCGACCCGCAGCTAAAACGGACTGAAACGTTAAGAGGAGAGCGCGCAGGCGGACTCACCAGTCGCGAGCTTGAGGTTCTTCAACTGATTGCGATGGGCAAATCGAACAAGGAGATCGCAAGCGACCTCGACCTGAGCGTCAACACCGTGGCAGTGCATCGGGCGAATATCATGAATGCGCTTGGCCTGCATAAGACCGCCGAACTCGTCGTCTACGCCATTCGCAATGGCTTGGTGAACCTTCCGTAAACGAGCCTGCCTGCACAGAAGTTATGTGCACGTTACCTTGAAAAAAACGAACTTGCGACCTTGACCGCGTGTCTCAGCTATCTCTTTCTCGGAGCAGCCGTAGGACGCCAGGCTCGAAAGCAACAATCCTGGTGGGCTCAGAGGATCGGGAGTCGTATCGTATGCGTAGAGGAATTCGCGCTCGTAGATGTCGTGTCCGTGCTCGATGATATCTTCGCGCTCCCCGATCGAGTATGAGACGTCGCGCACCGTGAGTCTCAGGCCTGCCGACTTAGCTGGCAACACCGCTTTGATGACCTGGACGGGAAAGCCTCCGGAGGACTGGTGGATCGCCAGCGGGGCGCCGGCGAGATCGTCTGAGGCGAAGATCGGCTCTCCTGCAGGAATTACGAAGCTGGTAAAGACTGGCCGATCGGGACGGTGCGTGAGGTCATACTCGAGCGACAAGGTTCCAACCACTGCGACTGCCACTGTAAATCGCAATGCCCATTTTGGGTTTATCCGCCGAATCGAGTGCCCCGCAAGCAAGTAGTAAGGAATGACGGCGATGATCAGGTAGCGCTCTTGCCAAATCGGTTTAACGATCATGCTGAAGGCAAAAACGAAGCCGATCGTGGCCACTGAGAGCATGAGAAACAGACTCGCGAAGCGACGCTCAACCTTGCGATGAGCCCAAATCGCTATTGCGATAGGCAGGTTCAGCACTATCGCTCCCAGAGTGCTTCCAAGAAGATGGGTGATCGTCTTCCATTCGATTGCAGGCGTCAGTTTCGCAATCCATGAAATGTTGTGAATGACTCGCGCCGGAGCGGGAGCAAAAACCTTTACTGCTACGACCCAGCCAAAAAGTGCGAGCAGGGCAGGCAGGCAAGTGAGCAATCGATTTCGGAATTGTCTCCGCGCTAGCGCAGCATGCGCGAGTTCGCATCCCACGACCGCGAGACCGGCAACGTGCACCATCACCAAAGCCAAATTGACGAGGCCCCACAAGATCTGTAGGGAGGAACGATCGCTCTTCTGCTTCAGATACAAATCCAAAGACCACACCGTAAGAAAGCAGAGCAGGGAGTACATCCGTACTTCCTGGCTATAGAGAACCAGGAAAGGATTGCACGCAATTGCGAGCAGCAAAGCAATTCTCAACCAGGTGGAGAGCCGGATCTGCTTCATGCAACTCCAAAGCGGCGCCACAGTCAGAACGGAAAACAGAACCGAAAACCCCCGCAAGCTCGCAACAGATGCCCCAACCGTGGAGATCCAGAGCTTGAGCAGCATGTAGTAAAGCGGCGGGTGAACCCTGTCGACAACCAGCTGCCGTAAGAGATCGCTCCATCTAGACCTGGCGACGAAAACGCTAAACGCCTCGTCACACCAGAGCGAGTACGTACTGAGGTGGCGCAAACGCAACGCGACATAAATGAGCGACACGATGCCGAGCGCAGCAATCGAGATTGCAGGTTGGAAGCGCCTAGCCCGACGATTTTCGGTGCTTGAAGGCGGGAACTCTTTCACTCGGACAACGACATTGCCGGTGCTGAGCAGTTCCTGGTTTGAGGGCATACCCCCGAGCATAACCTGCCCTGGCCGGAGGGCACTCGGGAAAAACGCGGAATTTTCGGGCCTATTCGCCTGTGCTGCCTTTCGGCACTCTGATGGGAACTCACGGCAAAATCTTCAGTCTGCATTTTCGCAACATCAAAGGTGGCTTCCTTAAATTTCCAGGAAGCCTTCCCCGACAACGAGGATATTGATTTTGTCCGCGCGATCCGCACCTATAAGAGGTTGGCTACGACGGTATGCTCATGCCCGGCCACGTGCCGAAGATCGATGGCGATGAACAAGGGCGCAGGCTTTTGCGTATTGCTTCGGCTACATCAGGCACTGATCCAAATGGTTAGCGCAGAACGATAACAGCTCAGTCGCGACGAAGCTCGAGCGCCATGAAGTGCCTGCTGCTCTCGTTGGCTGTTCACAGCATCGCATCCGGCAAACTGCATCGCTTCTTCCACACTCTAAGCAAAGAAAGGCGAAGAGAGGTGCTATATGCGTTTGCTGGCCATTCTATGTTTGGCGCTCTGTGTGTCTGCCGTTGCGCAGGAGAAGAGCTCTGGATCGAAATCCCAAAAATCAACGGCGAAGGCCGGCGCAGTTTCCGACTCTCAGTTTGTAACCAAAGCTGCTCAAGGGAATATGGCTGAAGTTGCGCTGGGAAAAATGGCAACTGAGAAGTCACAGAACGATGACGTGAAGAAGTTCGGTCAGATGATGGTCGACGATCACTCGAAGGCCGAGCAGGAGCTTGAAGGAGTGGCGTCAAAGAACAATTTGCAGGTCCCAAAAGAAGTAGGTGCCGAACAAAAAGCTGAGCAGCAGCGGCTGGAAAAGCTATCCGGCGCTGCCTTTGATCGGGCTTACATGCAAATGATGGTTAAGGATCACGTGAAGGATGTGGCGGAGTTCAAGAAGGAAGCTGCAAACACGTCCGCCAACTCCGATGTCAAAGACTTCGCGACTCGCACTTATCCTACGCTGGATAACCACCTGACCCACGCAAAGGCAGTTCACGACGCCATGAACAAGTCAGGTAGCAACGGCAAAGTTGGGAGTAAGTCCAAGAAGAAGAACACGGCAGGAACCACGAGCGGCGGTCCGGGGCTCAACCTGATTTGATTTGGGCTCAAGCGCATCGTAGAGACGCAGCGTGCTGCCTCTCTACCAGGACTACGCTCGGGCTGCACCCGCCCGGGAAAGACCAAAAGCGGCGCGGATACTGGTTCGACTCAGATAAACGATGATCCACGCCAGCAGCGCGAATCGCAACAGTCCGAGAATTGCGAGCGCGACCGGAAGGTAACGGAACATCTGGGCAAAGAGTCCTACGTCGAGCATGAAGGAGAAGACGGCGAATCCATAGCTGGCAAACCATGCCCATCGCTGCAATCGTTGCAGCGCAATCCCGATCCAGCAGCAAAGGAGTGCCATTACCACGAAGTAGGTGGTCACAATTCCTGGCACATCGAGCAGCAGTGTGGGACCCAATGACGCTGATGGCGTCGCGTCTTCTAACAATGAGATGAGTGAGGCGCGAGCGAAGAGCCACCCAAAGAGCAACGCGGTGTACCCCGCCGAGCCGAGGAAATACAGAGCCGCGATCATCTTCACGCCAAGTGGACGTTGTTTCACGCCTAGTGTTGCGCCTCCTCAACCGAGATGATCTTCGAGTCCGTGCGGAATTTCTTGTAGTCGCTGAACTGAGCATCCACCTCCAGCCGCATTGATTTCAGGAGCGCGATGCGCGCATCGAAGGCAATATGTGCATGCCGCGGCAGCCAAGCTTCGTTATTCACAAACGTCTGCTCAAGTTCAATATGGGAACCGGGATGCAAGCGCAAGAGGAACCCTCCCCAAGTAATGGTATCGATTACTTCAGCTTCGAGCCTCAGCCATTCGAAATTCTCTTTGCCGATCCACAATTTCGGACGCAGCTTCGGCAGCACTCGCGCCGCGTTCAATCTCGGCCGAAACGACTGCCGAGGTTCGCCCGCCACTACGTACGCAGGCCGCCCATTTACGGTTTCTTCGCGGAGAATACGGAAATCATAAGCCTCCGGCACCTCCAAAAGAAATGAGTGCTCTTCGTGATGGCGTTTCTCGAAATCGGCCAGCCGCTTGTGCCGGTCGGCTGGACTCTCCTGCCGGCGTTTTTCCATTGTGTCGTTGAGCTTCTTCTCAGCTTTGCGCGCCTCGGACTCAGACAGCGGCTGATCGTTGCGTTTGATCAAGTGAGCATACGGCTGCCCGTAGAGAAAGATGATCTCCTCAGTCTCCGATTTCGTCGACTTCGTGCTGCCATCGGAATTCAACTCACGCTGCTCGATGCGCTGCACGAACGTGTAGTTTGTCTCCTTTTGCCAGTTGCTCACGTCGTGCTCCATGGCTCGACGCACAATTTGATTGGCAGAAAGCGGCACTACGGTGGGACTCGACCCACTGATTGGGGAATCATTATTTCCCTGGGAAAGGGCTACAGCGGACAGGGCGAGAAGAAGAATAGCAATCAGAAATGCGGGTGGCCTCAGCTTAGCGTTCGACAATTCCCGCATAGTTTCGTAGACAGACTCGAATCCAGCTAGTGAATCATACCCTTTGAAAGAACGAAGGTGAATGTTGCCGGTCTGTAGGGGATGCTTTCGTGTGCATTATCAGGAGCGTAGCTTGAAGTCAGGGAACCGCATCGGCTGTTTTTCATCTCTAAGGTAAACTGGCTGGGAGTGCTCACGCGGAGGGATGTGTGAGCGGTTGAAACAGGCGGTCTTGAAAACCGCTATACCCGAAAGGGTATCGGGGGTTCGAATCCCTCTCCCTCCGCCATTAGCCCGCACGCTGTGATCGACGTGGCGCGAGGACCTCGGCAATCTTGTCCATCAGCGTGTCCGGTTCGTCGGAAGTTGAGATAAAGCCATCCACGAATGCGACCACCATTTCTGAGAGAGTAAAAGTTCCCGAAAAGATAATGACAGGAATGTTCGGTTTTTTGCTCTTCATTTGCATGGCAACCAGGTCGCCGCACATTCCCGGCATGTAGTAGTCGAGAATCGCAAGGTCGAAGTCTTCAGCTTCGAACGTTACCAGTGCGTCAGTGCCGTTGCTGGCCGTGACTACCCGGTAACCAAGTTGCCGCAACCGCTCCTCCATTACTTCCCGGCGACGAGCGTCATCATCAACGTAGAGCAGCTTCTCAGGCATACAGCATAAGAAGCTCCCAGTATGGGAATCGCTGCATTACCGAGATGCATTGGACTTTGGTGTGAGCACCCGGAAGCAACCAAGAAGGTGGCCTCCTGCTTCTAAGGATTAGCGACGAGCTACTCTCTCATTGCTCCGTAGCGTGAACGGGCCGCTCCCCGACCCGCTTTGCAAACTCCAAGGTTTTCTGCAACCGCCGCGCACGGCTCTCAGGATTCCGATAATAAAAGATCGCCATCAATTCCCCGCGCTGCTGCCGCGGCGTCATGCGGGACCAGCCTTCGCGAGCCACCGGATTACGCGCAAAGGCGGTTCGGATTAGAGGCGGCAATTCCTGCTCCGCCTCCATGGTCTCCATGAGGCGCTCAGCAATCTGTTCGGCACGACGGCGACGGCTGGCAACGCTCTTCGGCTCAGAGATCCACGCGCTGACGGCGTTCCGATAAGAAAAGCTTAGAGAGTCGAAGAAAGCCCGCATTCTCTTGCTCTGCTTAAGAATTGATTCAAATTGAATTGGAACCGCGACGGCCCGCGGCTCGGTATCGTGTGAAAGGTGAAATTCCGCGGTGTTGCCCAGAAAGACTTTGGCGGCCTTCTGAACCTTGTTGTTTACCAAAATGAAATGGCCACCGTCTTTTTGCGGAAACAATGAAGTGCGAAAAGTAACCCCGTTCACTTCGCCAAAGACCTTTATCCGACCCTTCCCCCAGACCTTCTTTGCGTCAAAAGGCAGCCGAACAATGATCCATCCGAGGTCGGACCTCAAGCGCTCGAGGGTAGCGCGAAATGTCTTTACTTTTCGCTTTGCCATCGTGGATCGCGGATGAAGCGGGCACTCGCGCAGGATTCTATTCGATGAACGGCGAGTTGGCTAGTGAGCTGCCGCGCTGGACATAAGGCTATCGAGTGCAACGTTCATTGCAGCTGCTTTGCCCTGTTTGCCGGTTGAGATGGCTTCGCGAATCGCCACCAGCGGAGCGCGGTCGTCGAACTTCGCCACATCGCCATTGCGGGTCACGCCAAGCCGCGCGAACAGCTGGTCGAGATCCACGGAAACCGGCTTGTCTTTCATCTTCGTGTAAAGTTCTTCCAAAACGGGAACGCCCACGGCTTTATCAGCAACTTCAAAGACGTGTGACAACTCCCAGTCTTCGGTGATTACGCCGCCGTCATTCATCACCGCGCGCAAAGCGTCATCAAGTCCCTTTTGATTGTGGGTGCGCTGCCGGATTTCGACGTCGGCAATCAGACAAAACATCGCACCGCCCCAATAAGTTCGGCCCCATGTGTGCGTGTGATCCAGTCCTTCGTCGCCATTTTCAGGCAGACCCTGGTGCATGTCGCGCGCCATCTCGCCCCACACTTCGGCTTTGCTCATGTTCCCGGCGCGGAGTCGCGCGAGGGGCTCAACGTAGACAGCGATCCCCTCCTCGATCCAGTGGTGCTCTTCCGGCACCGATGGAAACGTCAGGTGCACCATCTCGTGCGTCATCATCCAGTCTTTTTTGAACTCCTCAGGGGTCGTCTGAGTCCCCACCGAGATACGGATGAGTCCGCCGTTATGCAATCCGAAGGTGTGGCCGTTATGTACTCCGCGACCATCGAAGCTACGGATGTTGAGATAAGTTCTTGCCAACGGGAAGCGTCCGTAATAGGCAACGACGGAATTGGCCGCGGTGTGGACCCAATTCATCAAGTTGTCCTGGGCAGATTGAGAGAGGTCGGAATCGAGGTTCACATCAATCGTGCCGCCCCCAACCTCAAAAGAAGGGTCGCGATGTGGAGTGAAGGCAGCGCTGAGCACGATGAGAAGTGTACAGACGGAACGGACAACCATGGCAGAACTCACCTCAACACCTTACGGAGTTCGATGAGCCCCGCGAAACGAGGTTATCAGACTTTCTGCGAGATTATCGTTGAGTGAGTCTCGATGGGATGGCGCTTCCTGACGTAGCGCGCAATCAAGGAATCGAGAGAAATTGCTCCCGGACCGAACAGTAGCACTATGAGCGAAGCGAAGAGGAAGGTATACGGTGAGGCGGCATAAAACTTGTCTGGCTCGGAGAAGATGGACTTCAGCGCCTCCCGGTCTGCGGCGATGTAAGCGACGGCCATGTCGATAACCAGCGGAATCGAGATCAATCGCGAAGCGAGTCCTAAGATGAGCAGGATTCCTCCAACACATTCCAGCATAGAAACGAACCACGCGTTGAATACCGGAAAGGGAATGCCGAGTTCGGTAAAGAAACCGATAGGTTTGGAGATATCTTGCAGCTTTCCCCAGCCGGTCTGCCAAAATTGCCATCCCCAGTAGACGCGCACGAACAATAGGAAAGGGCATTGGAGGAAATTGAGAACTCTGAGAAGGCGGCGGTAAAGGTGAATGCTCGTGTTAACGATGCTCATAGTTGCTCGATTACAGTTGGAGCCCGAGCAGATGTTGCAACAGCAGGCCCGCTTGAAAACAGCAACTAATTACTCAATGGATCAGCAGAAGAGCTGTTCGATTCCAGCTTGCTCCCCGAAAACCAGCCCCACTCCGCCCAATCCGCGAACCAGCCCTGCACGAGTTCCATGATCTTAGCTTCCGGCCAGGTGGATGGATTGAAGGCTAAATCGATTGTTTCCGAGAGCTTCTTGCCCTCGCGCAGTGCGCTTAGCAGGCGGAATGCTTCAGGTGTAACGCGCTTAAAGTAGACCAGATAATCGGTGCGATGGACTACGACGAAAGTTGGCTTCGGCTTCGATTTGCGCACGCTCTTCACGCGCGAACGGCTGCGCCGTTCCGAAAACGTATTGCTGGCCTCGTCGGACCCGTCGTCGTTCTCTTCGCGGATCTGAAGCAGCAGACTGTCGACCGGAAACTGCAGATTGAGCAGCTGAATGTGCGGCTGCAGGCGCAACCCAGGATCTTCGCCCAGTTCCTGAATCTCGGTGAGTTTCAACGTGGGCTCTTCCGCAGCGTCGAAGCATTCAATGTCTGCCCATTCGATTCGAACCATATCGAGCGCTAACTGCTCATGCGGATGCGTGTATCGCGGATTGGCGCGCAGCCAACTCTCCAGCCGCGATCCCAGGTTGCGCAGCGTAAACGAGCGCGATGGATTCGCTGCCAGGTAAGCTTCGCAGAGCGCGTCGAACTTCTCATCGCCCATGACTGCGCGCAGACCAACGAAGTCCTCATTCAAACTCGACAGAATGCGGAACCAATAGGAGCGGCTGTAGATTTCGAGCCGCTCGACCGAACTTAGCCTGTCATTCGGCTTGACAATTCCTTCTACCAACTCATGCATGGACTCGCCGGCCATGGTGCGGTCGCGAATTCCTTCTTGGGAATTCAGCTTCGTAGCCAGCGCCTCGTTGAACTTGCGCTGGAGCTCCAGCAAATTCATTCTGCCACCGCCATTTCGGGAACATTCGAGGGAACGAAGCGGTTAGCTTTCAGCGCCTCGGCATGAACTTCATCGAATGATGGAATGTGATCGTCCCACTCAAGCAGCGTCGGCATAGGCCCGGCAAGTTCGATGGCACGCGCGTATAGCTTCCACACCGGATCAATCACAGGATGGTCGTGCGTATCTAAAATGTATTTCTCGTATTTCGAATGGCCGGCGATGTGGATCTGCGCTACGCGCTCAATCGGCACTCGCTCAAGATATGTCAACGGATCAAAATTATGGTTTTGCGAGGAGACGTAAATGTTGTTTACGTCAAGCAGGATTCCGCAATCCGCTTGTTCCACAACTTCATTCAGGAACTCCCACTCCGTCATCTCCGATACGTGAAACTCGGCATAGCTGCTGACATTTTCTACGGCAATGGGAACTTCAAGAAAATCTTGCGCTTCTCTGATCTTCTGCGCTGTCACTCGCGCCGCCTCGAAGGTGTAAGGCATCGGCAGCAGGTCGTGGCTGTAGGTTCCATCAACGCTGCCCCAGCAAAGGTGATCGGAGAGCCATGGTGTCTTCGTGCGGCGCACCAGTGCCTTTAATCTTTTGAGATGCTCACGATTCAGCGGCTCAGCCGAACCGAAGTACATGGATACGCCATGCTGAATTACCTGGTATTGGTCGAGGATCTGGTCAAGGATGTGCAGCGGACGTCCGCCATCGACCATGTAATTTTCGGAGATGATTTCAAACCAGCCGACGACCGGCTTTTTCTCAAGGATGTGGTTGTAGTGAGGAACGCGAAGGCCGATTCCGACTCCGAGATTTTTGAATCCATTAAAGCGATTGGCCGGCATTAGGAAGTCTGAACCTCATAAGTGCAAAAGGGCTGAGTCGATCTAGACCCAGCCCCAACAGGATACCGAACTACTGCGGTGCCTGCTCCATCGGCTTGCCATCGGTGCGGCAGCCGCCCTTGCCCTTGCAGGAGTTCTGGGCCTTGCAGCCGTTGTCGCCACTCTTGCAGCCACCCTTGCCCTTACAGGAGTTTTGGCCTTTACAAGCATGTTTGTCTTTCGTGTGCTTGCTGGCTTTCTTGGTTGATTTGTCGGTTGTGGTGCTGCTGCCTGCATCCTGCGCAAACAGACTAGCGCTTGTCCCGGTGACCAGACCCGCCAGAGCCGCACTCGCGATTGCCAACTTCACTGACTTCGTCATTTGTATCTCCTATGGTGTTGTTTCTAATTCGGTTGTTACCGCCAAAAGACCAGCCTCGCGCCGTCGAGGTTCGACTCTCGAGCCTGCGCCGTGTGCATTACCCCAATTGTGATTCCCTGCCGCGACCGATGTGACAAGCGGTGATCGCAACTAGAGATCAAAACTGCGCTGCGGAGTGAGCACAGAGATGTACTGTCCTGCGCCAATAAAAATTGCAGGCAGGAAATACACCACAATTGCACTTTCCGCGATGGGGGGGCAATTTTACCCGGCAGCCCAATGCCGGGCAATAGGTATTTGACCTACCTCTAAGGACAGTCAAAGCCAAGCCGATCAATGTACGCATCAGCTAAGACAGCCAGATTGCGGAGGAAGAACGCGGCGCAGACTCTGCGTCAATTCGTCCCCGGCTTTTCGATGAGTGGGATCAGTGCCTGCTCTTTGGGTTTGTCGTGGCAGGGTGATGGTGCTCCGGACTTCCAGCAGATTCCATCTGCTTGTGCTCTTCTTCCTCTTCCTTGAAGACCGCAGGAACACCGAGACTTCCCTTTTCAGGCAAGTGCCGGATGTAGCGCACGACTTTCCACATCTCGTCGTCTTCGAGGATCCCCTTCCATGCCGGCATTCCCGAAGGATTTATGCCGTTGATCAGAATCCAGTGCAGCTGTCCATCCGTGTAAGCCTGGATATCTGCTGACTTCAAATCCGCGACGGGAGGTGACATTTGGCCGGCGAAAGGAACTCCAGTGTTCTGCCCATCGAGGCCGTGGCAGATCTGGCAATGATGTCCAAAGTGCTCCTTGCCTTCGTTGACGGAGGCTTGATTGTCAGGCACAGGGTTCTGGTCGTCCTTGCCGCCGACCGTGATGTTCTTTTTAACTTCTTTCATGACGCCGGATTCGACCGAGCCGGGCCGAGAGACTTTACACGCGCAAAGCATGCACACGGCAGCAATGGTCAACATCACAACTGATTTTTTAATCACGGCGTCTCTCCTCGCAACAGCAACGTAGGATGCAACCATTGTAATGAGGGTAGCTCCTGGGCGAGGTTGAGACGCAGCATGCTGCACCTCCGCCATTCGCCAAAGCAATCCCGCAATGCAGGTTTGCGTCGGCCTCATCGTGGAGACGCAGGATGCCGTGTCACTACTTCGGAAACCGCGTTTTTCGCCAACAGCTCCTCGGCTCTTGATTTGATCTCATCCGCCGCGAAGATTGGTTTCGAGCAGCTCTTTTCGGAACAGACAAAAGCAGCAGATTTGTCCAGTGGCGGATATTCGACATCCGCATGCGGCAATGGTCCTTCGCGTTCGTCCCACCATTCAATGCGCTTGTAGCCGGAGGGCATGCGTAGACTCGCGAAAAACAGCGATTGCGCGGCAGGGTCGTCCTTGTGCCCAACCACCGTCAAATGAAGCGGTAGATGCGTGAACTCGTAGTCGGCAAGCAGCGCACCAGCGGCTGGAAATGCCCGCGCGATCTCCGGCGTGCCAATGTAGCGCATCGCTTGCGCCGCCATCTTTTCGTATGCCGGATCGCCGGTGTAGTGATGGAGAAGATTTGCAGTGCGAACGATCAGGATGTTTTCATCGCGCTGCGGCCGCGGCTTGTAGGCCAGATCCGTCCCGACTTTTGAAGTCAGATACCCGGGCACACCTGTTGATAGGAAGTTCTTGGATATGAAATCCATCGTCTCCACACTTCGCTTCAGCCACTGCCGATCGCCTGTAAGCGTGTAGAGGCCCTCGAAAGCGCGCGCCATTGAAAGACTGTCGCCGAGGAAAGGGCCGGTAATGTCTTTCGCATCATGTGAAAATCCACCGCCGGACAAAGACCGATTTGAAATCACCCAGTTTGCGGCGCGTGTCGCGTCATCTAAGTAGGTCTTGTCGGCCGTTGCGCCATAAAGCGCTGTGAGCGCAGCGATGATCCATCCATTCTCGCGAGCGTAGAGATGCTTATCGATACGCGGAATGCCTTGCTTTCTGCGTCCTGCATCGTTGAGCGCGAAATAATGCGCGCCGTGATGGCCTTCAACCAGGTCTGCGTCCTGGCTCACATAAAACGCGCCTTCCGGGCTCATCATGAACCCCGTCAGATATCGGTGTATATCTTTCGCAGCCTGGAGATATTCGGAATCGCGATATTGTGCGTACGCAAGCGCATAGATCCGCAGATCGTTCGCCTGGATCAGCGCGATCTTCTCGAAGTGAGGATGAACCCAGTCCTGTTCAGCGGAATACTGATAAACGCCGCCCCATATGGGATCGATCAGATGCTTCTGCTGCAGACGCAACGTGGTCTTTACCTTTTCCTCGGCATCTTTGTCGCCTGAGCGAGCAAGCAGTAGAGCGTATTCGGCAGAGTCGGCGTCGAGAAACTTGTCACTGAATCCCCAGCCACCTTGTTTCGAGTCGTACTGCACTGCGTAATCGCGCTTGATGCCATCGCGGGCTTCCGCCGTGAGCAACGGATTCTCGGCGAAGTTAATCTTCGGCTCGGGCTTCACCGATGGTCCCGGAGTAGGATCGTCGATGATCGCCTGCAGCAGTCCAGCCATTTCATCCGGAGCCAGATATCCTTGGCGCTTTACGATCTCCTGGCCATTGCCGTTGAACACAACCGTTGCCGGCCAGCCGTAGTCCTCGTATCGGTTCGAGAGATCAGGACGTGAATCCTGATCGACTTTCACGGTGATATAGCGCTCCCGCAGCAGCCGGATTACGTCGGGATCCTTGTATGTGTTCTCGTCCATAACGTGGCACCAGTGGCACCACACTGCCTCAAGATCGAGCAGCACGAAGCGGTTTTCCGCCTTCGCCTGTTTGAAGACATCGTCTGACCATGAAACCCATTGCATTTTGTCGGCGCTCTTCATCGCGGCCTTTGGGGCCCTCATTTGTGACGCAGAAAAAGTGCAGACACCGAGAGCCAATGCGAAGGTCAAAAGTGTGCGGAAGGCATGACGAAGCATACGAACCTCACTCGATACTGATGGACCAGGAATGCGGCGGCCAAACGCCAACGAACTTGGGATGATGAGCGGGTAGAATCATAGTCCACAACTTCCAATTACGTAACTCGGTCAGGCTGAGGATTTCCTATGGCAGCTGTGAATGAGGACGCCTTACGCGAAACCCTTCGCTCAGAAGGATTTCGGCGCGTTTATGTCTGGCAGGACGGGCCTAGCGCGTACTATCCCGAACATACTCATCCGACCGAAACAGCGCATATCGTTCTCGACGGCGAGATGACTCTCATGATGGATGGCGCCATGCGAACTTACAAAACGGGAGAACGGTGCGATGTTCCGGCCGGAGCAGAGCATTGCGCCCGCATGGGAGCACAGGGCTGCAGATATCTAATCGGAGAACGGTAATTTTGTGAGGAGCTTTGCTCCCATCTAACCGCGCTTCGTGCGCGATCGAGCGCAACACCAGACACACGGAAGTCCAACCACTTAGGCGTTTTTATTCTCCGAAACTCCGGTTCATACCGGCACGAGCCGTGCGATGATTTGCCGGAGTTGTTCAGGAATGAGCTTTGCTGGATCTCGTTTTCCGAGTTTTCCTCGCAAACTCCCCTTGACACGGCAATTAAAATTCAATTAAGTTTTGCGCGACTAAATCGATTTATTAGTGTCTACATCAGAGAGAGTGCGAACCTTGGCAAACATTTTTTCAAGCATTTGTGAGATGAATCTGGTCACCCCGCCGCAACCCTGTTCGGCCCGGCGCAGTCATCGCATCGAATTCCAATTCTCCGATAAGTCCCGGTTGCAGATGTTTGTATGCGAGCGTCACGCCGGCAATGTTGCCTGCGTCGAGCGCGCGCTTTTTGAAAGCGGAGAATTTCCCGAGGGAGCCACTTTGGTGTCAACTTCAACGCAAGCGCTGAGCGCAATCGGCTTCTTGCCCAACCGCCTCGCCGCTGCTACCGCCGAGTAAGCAGAGCATCACATCTTCTCAGCGCCGTAGGCGCTCAATTGCGGACAGCCTAAAAGCCGGAAGCGTTGCGCAGAACTTCATGCCTGGATCCAGAGTGGCCGGGATTTAGTCGGAGCACGGCTTCCACCGTGCTCCTCTCATACCAATTCGGAACTAATCTGAATCAGCGATAAATCCCCGGCGATGCGATCTGGTCGAACGAAACATTCGCTGGGATGTTGTAGCGCGCCATGATGTCTCGCATCTTGCGCTCACTCTCCGCCATGTCCTCGGTGTGCTTTTTGTGGCGGGATTCCAGCCATTTCTTGTACGCCTTATCGAATTCCTTTTGATCGTCAGAAGAGAGTCGTTGTCCCTGGCTGTAGGCCGGCACATACGCGGTGTTCGGGTATGCGGCTTGAGTGCCGCCGCTCGCAACCTGCGCGAAGGGTACGCTGGCGGGAATGTTGTACCGCGCCATGATGTCCTGCATCTTGCGCGCATTTTCCGAAATGTCCTCTTGATGGTTCTTGCGCGTTGCCTCTGTCCATTTCGCGTAATACTTGTCGAAATCCTTCTGATCGTCGGCTGAGAGTCGCTGCGCTGGGACCGAAGCCGAGTAGGCTGGATTTGGATACGCTGAGGCAGATGCAACCTGATCAAACGACACATCTGCAGGAATGTTGTTGCGAGTCATGATGTCCTGCATCTTGCGGGTGTTCTCCGACATAGCGTCGCGGTCGTTTTTGCGCGTCGCTTCCATCCATTTCCCGTAGTAATTATCGAAGTCGCGTTGGTCATCGGCGGAAAGCATCGCGTGCCAGTTTTGTTGCGGCACATAAGGATCCGGCGCGACTGGCCGCGCGACAGCAGCGCTGCCTAGACAGAGCAGCAGAGCACATAAAGCAAGCAGATGTTTCATTTGGGGCCTCCTCCAGAAAACACGGCCGGGTGCCGCGTTTTGGTTCTCCTGGTTGAGGATTTAGATGGTTGCTGGAGTGGTGGAGATTACCGAGATGTGTTGCTCGTCGCATAAGGAGAGCTGTTGGTATCTCCCGTTTTTGCCGAAGGAACGAACACGAAACGTCGCGAAGGCTGTGACGGCGTTTTCTGTGGCCTTCTTGCCCGAGTTCGCTCTGGTTTCCTGGACTGCTGGTGATCCGCTACTGGTCTTCTGCCGAGAGGAACCCGAACACCGGTCGACGACCGAGCGAGATTCGGAAGCTATAAAGCGCCACCGCCAGAGCGATCATGACCGGCACAAATCCACGCGCAAAGTACCAACGCGAAGAATCTAGAGCCACTGGAAAAACCTGCAGGAAATTTTGAATACCATAGGCGACCACCAAGGCGAGCAGTCCGAAGCGCAGCAGGGCGGTTAGAACCAGCGTTGCAATCAGCACAGCGCCGATGCTCTCAGCGATTACGTTTTCGCGCCCCAGATTGATCAGCGTGATTAAAGTGCCGAGCACAACGATTGCTGCCCAGTAATGCCGTATGGCGGAACGAACCAGGAAAAACAGGAACAGCATCGTCAGACCGGCAAAGAGTCCGCCAATCGCAGAATTCAGCAACATGGAAAGGAAGTTTGCCGTGCTTCCCAAAGCGGGACTGTCACTATTGATCGGCGTCTGTCCGGCAAGGTTGAACCAGGCAGGCAAGGCATTGATTAGATGCTCCACCAGGGCGAGACCCGATCCGATGAGCGCGCCGACCAGCAGGTCGCGCCCCACCATAGGATCGCGGTAGTTGCCGCCGAGCAGCCGCGTCCAGGAGATCAGGTGCTCCGGCCAGCGACGCCGAACATAGGGTTCAAGAGCAATGTAGTAAATCCAAATCACCGCTCCACCCATCAAGGCGATCGCCACGGGCACAATCACAAGATTGAATTCTGCGTTCACATCGGCCACGTGATGCACGAGCAGAACTCTGGCGAGCGCATTCACCACGGCAAAAAATGCCGCCAACCGAAAAGCCCCTTTGCGGTCTCCCCGTCCAAGGCGAACGTTCCTGCGTGCGAAGACCACCGCAAACAACACCAGCGTTGCTCCGCCTGCGATGATCGTGAACAGAGCAATCGTCCCCGTGCGACTGATTTTCTTTTCCGGCATCCAGTCCGGCGCCGTGGTCCAGGGAGGGATCAAATGGAAATAAACCGGCTTGCCGCGATACGCAGCGGCAGTGACGTGAATTGGAGTGCGATCGCCTTCATACGTACCCTCCCAATCCCGCTGCAAATCGAATGGCTCAATGGGAAGCCACTTGGGCGTGGCCGGCTTAAAGTGACTTATGTCCAGACCTGCCTGCTCGAACATTTCCTGCCAATTGGGTTCGGGAGCTGTAGGTTGGGATTGATCCTGCGGGGGAACGGCACGGAATGTGTGGAGTCGCCCCACCGAATCCAGAGATACCAACACCATGCCTGAGGTCTCGTACGGAGGATCCTGCGATTGCACAAGACCGCTCGGTCTCGATGGAGAAAGTAGGTCAGGGCTGTGACGATAATTGAACGCGAGAGCGCCAGGATTCGAGCCAGTGATGGGCTGGCCATGAGGAGACGACATCTTCATCGCATTGCGATAAAGCAGATAGTCATAGTTGCGGCTAAACCACCAGGCGCGATCACCTACTTGTGCGTATCCGGCCTTCGCGGCGATATCCCGCGCGCGATCTTCGAGAACGTCTGGACTTTTCTCGATTGGGTACAGCGCCAGATCGGTGGAATAACGAGCTACCCAAAGGATCGCGAGGAAAACCACTAACGCCGCCGCGAGCAGGGACCACGCGACTCGTGGCGACAAAGCCTGCTCGCCACCAGCAGCTGCGACCATTTGCGGCGAGGGAGTTTCTCCGGCAGCGAGCGCAGCGGCCAGCGGATCGCCCCCAGGCAGCGCTGCGGCGATCTGAAGCGCCGTTTTGGGACGCTTTTGCGCATCCGCCTCCAAACACCGCAGGATCACGCGCTCCACCAGAGGATCCAGGTGGTGAACGACTCGCGTTGGACTTGTCACGGAGCTGTGCTCGCGCAATCGCAGCAGATCATTCAGATTTGTCGCTTCAAAGGCTCGTTTGCCGGTGAAGAGTTCATAGAGGACTAGGCCGAGCGAATAGATATCGCTCTGAACCGTCACTTCTTTTCCGCTAAGCTGTTCGGGAGCCATGTAGGCCGGAGTTCCCGAACTGATCTCCGCACCCTGAATGTCGGTTGCTAGGCCAGCGAGGCCAAAGTCCATGATGCGGACTTTGCCGCGATCGTCGAGCATTACATTCGAGGGTTTCAGGTCGCGATGCAGCACGCGGTGGTCGTGGGCGACAGCCAGCCCAGCGCAGAGCTGGCGCGAGATGTCGATGGCTTTGTCTTCCGGCAGGCGGCCGATACGGCGCAGTAGCGAAGAGAGATCTTCCCCGTCGACATACTCCATGCTGATGAACGGCACGCCGTTCGCCTCGCCAATGTCGAAGACGCGGCACACGTTGGGATGTGAGATCTCGCGCGCGATTCGCACTTCGCGGTGGAAGCGCGCCAGCGCAGCGCCATCCTGCACCAGCTTTTCCGGCAGGAACTTCAGCGCGACGTCCTGATCGAGCTTGAGGTCTTCTGCGCGATAGACCTCGCCCATGCCACCGCGGCCAATAAGAGCCACGATGCGATATCGATCTGCTAGCAAAGTGCCCGGAAGAATGCGTCCGCTTTCGGCACGTAGTGACGCAGAACCACGGCTCGAAGAGGAAGGTGGCAGCGCGACAGGAACAGGTGAGGAAGGACTTCGATCGAGCGTGACCTGCACTTCAGCTCCTGAAGACTGGGGAGCACCACATGAACCGCAGAACCGCGCCGGTTCGAGAATGCCGCTTCCACAATGAGGACAGTAGGCCATGGATGGGGGATTCTAACCTGGGATCTGATTGCGTGGTTCCGGCCGCCCTTGGCCGGGCGGTGTGCGATTTCGGAAAGCTCTAGGTCGCGATGCAGTAAAGACTCTGCATGCAATCCGGTCTTTTGGAATCATGTGATCGGCTTCTCGTAAACTCCGTGTGTCAAAAGTCGCTAATCACACATTCACGAATCGCGCGCCGCAGCCGGCCGAGGGCGGCCGGAACCACGTAATGAAAATCTTACTTCCCTCTCAAGTACTCCGCAGGTATTGGATTCTCCGCGTTCTCGGCCTGCCAGAGAATCGTCATCACCCACCAGCGCTTGCCATCGTTGATCAACTGAAAGCTGTTGATACCTCGCGCGAACGGCTTTGCATCGTCGGCTTTGTGCCGGGATTCGTAGGTGCTGAAGACGTGCGCGATGTTGGCGTAATGCTCGACTTGGTTTGAGACGCCATGCTCGAAGAAACCTTCCTTCTCCAGGAACGGAGCGGATCGTTCGATGTAATCCTCCGGCGAGAGTACGCGTGCCTTTACGTCCGACTCATTCGCTCGCTTGCCGGTCGGAATCAGCCGCGCTCCCGGATAAAAGAGTGAACGAAAACGATCCCAGTCACGCTTTTTGCCGACTGGGCCAGAGATCACATCGTAAGTCGCGGCGAGGATCGCTTCGACGGAATTCACATCTTCAGGCTTAGCTTGAGCGGCAGGAGGTGCGGGAGATTGAGATTGTGTCGAAGCCGATTGAGCGAAGCCAATCGCAGCCGAGGCGAGCAGACAAACAATCAGTGTTCTTTTCATGGGCTCGGAAATGGTATTCGCTTCCAGTGAAATGCGCACCTTCCAAACAGATGTAACACGGAGGAGACGGAGGTAGGGAGGTGCTTTTTTACGGTCATTCCGCACTGAGTGGGGAATCCCTACAGCCACGAAGATATATGGCAGTAGGATCCGCGAGTTTGGCCGTAGTTCCGAATTGTCAGGGTGAGTTCACAGAATGCATGCAGTGGATAGGGATGCCTCATGAGATCTGGCAGGCGAGAGAGAAGCTCCTCCGTGTTCTCCGCGCCCTCCGTGTTCAAAAAGGTTTTGCTGATTTATCCTCTGTAACTTCATTCACGAGGGACCAACACAATGTCGATTCTGCGGTGTTTGGGTGCAGTTGTACTCATGTTCAGTGCTTTGGCTGCAATCGCGCAGCAGAACTCTGCGGTTCCTTACAGCGAACTGCGCTGGCGGTGCATTGGACCTTTCCGCGCCGGCCGCACTGTGGCCATTGGCGGAATTCCTGACCAGCCCAATGTCTTCTTTATGGCGCCGAACAACGGGGGTGTCTGGAAGACCGACGACTTCGGGCGCACGTGGGCTCCTATCTTCGATGGCCAGCCCACCGGCTCTGTCGGTGCACTGGCACTTGCGCCTTCGGATCCGAACATCATTTATGTCGGCAGTGGCGAAGGACTGCGGCGTCCGGATCTCTCGACCGGCGATGGCATCTACAAATCCACTGACGGCGGGAAAAACTGGACCCATCTCGGCCTGCGCGATGGCCAGCAGATTGGATCGATTCTCGTAGATCCCGGTGATCCAAACCGCCTGTACGTGGCGGTGCTCGGACATCCTTACGGTCCTAATGCGGAACGCGGTGTTTTCCGTTCGACCGATGGCGGGCAAACGTTTCAGAAAATTCTTTACAAGGACGAAAACACAGGCGCAATCGACTTGGCCTTCGATCCCGCGAATCCCCGAACGATTTACGCTGACCTGTGGGCTTCGCGCCGTCCACCGTGGAGTGTTGGAGATTCCTACAACGCGCCAGGAAGCGGGCTTTACAAATCGATCGATGGGGGCGATCACTGGCAGCAGCTCACTGGAGGTCTCCCGGATTGGGAACACGACAAGCTTGGAAGAGTTGGCATTGGCATCGCTCCGAGCAATTCGAAGCGAATCTACGCCATGGTGGACTCGCCAACTAAGGGTGGCGTTTACCGCTCGGACGATGCCGGTGCGAGTTGGAAACGCGTTAACGACGAGGCGCGCGTCTGGGGACGCGGTTCCGATTTCGCCTGGGTCCGTGTCTCGCCGAAAGAGGAGAACACGATTTATGTAGCGAACACCTCAAGCTATAAGTCGACTGATGGCGGCCAGAACTTCGTTGCATGGAAGGGCGCTCCGGGAGGCGACGACTATCACACCATCTGGATTAATCCTAAGAATCCAGACATCATCCTGCTCGGGGTCGATCAGGGGGCTACGATCACGGTTAATGGTGGACGCACCTGGAGCTCGTGGTACAACCAGCCGACCGCGCAGCTCTATCACGTGATCACCGATGACCAGCATCCATATTGGGTTTATGGCGGACAGCAGGAGAGTGGTTCCGCCAGCGTGCTAAACCGCGGCAACGATGGCCAAATCACTTCTCACGACTGGCATCCGGTGGGCGCCGACGAGTATTCGTATGTCGCTCCCGATCCACTGGATGCGAACATCATCTACGGTGGTCCACGCTTCAAGGTCTCCAAATTTCACCGCGACACCGGCCAAGTAGAAGATGTGACGCCGTTTCTCCTCGGCGAGTTCCGCACCAACCGCAGCATGCCGCTGATCTTCTCCAGGAAAGATCCGCACCTGCTGCTGCTCGGCGTGAATGCAATGTTCAAAACCACCAATGGCGGTAAGAGTTGGGAGCGCATTTCTGATGATCTCTCTCGTCCCGATCCGGGAACGCCGGCCAACCTTGGAATGTTTGCCGATTCTGATTCCCAAAAGGGAAAACACCGGGGCGTAATCTACAGCATCGCTCCCTCGCCGTTGGATGCCAATCTAATTTGGGCGGGGACGGACGATGGCCTGCTTCATGTAACCCACGATGGCGGGACGAAGTGGCAGAACGTCACGCCGCCGGAACTCACGCCCTGGAGTAAAGTGGCGCAACTCGATGCCAGCTACTTCGACGCCGAGACCGTCTACGCCGCGGTGAATCGCTTCCGCCTCGACGATCTGCATCCTTACATCTACCGCACGCACGATGGAGGAAAAAGCTGGCAGAAGATCGTCGACGGCCTGCCTGATACTGCGCCTGTAAACGTGGTCCGCGAAGATCCTCGACACAAGGGCTTGCTCTTTGCCGGAACTGAGACTTCGGTCTGGGTCTCATTTGACGATGGCGATCACTGGCAGTCGTTACAGCAGAACCTGCCGGCAACCTCGGTCCGCGATCTGGTCGTTCATGATGATGATGTCGTAGTGGGAACGCATGGGCGCTCTTTCTGGATCCTCGACGACATTACCGCGCTTCGCCAGATCCGTGCCAACACGCTCTCGGCTGATTTCCTGTTCAAGCCCGCCGTTGTCTATCGCTATCGGCGTGACGCATGGACTGACACGCCGTTACCGCCTGAAGAGCCTGCAGGCAAAAATCCTCCGGACGGCGCGATCATCGACTACTTCCTCAAGTCCGGAGCAAGTGATCTGAAGATTGAGATTCTCGATGGCGGCTTGCACGTACTGCGTACGTTTCCCAATAACGATCGTCCGGCGCCGAGCGCGAAAGAGCTGCATGTGCCCACTTACTGGGTTCGTCCGCCGCAGGAATTGTCAAATCAGGCCGGGATGCATCGCTTTGTATGGGATCTGCACTTCACTCCACCCGATGTGCTAAATCGGGACTATCCCATCTCGGCCATCTATCTTGACACCCCCCTCGCTCCGCAGGGCGTCCTTGCTCCTCCTGGAGAGTACGTCGTTCGCCTGACCGTAAGTGGCCACGAGTTCATGCAGCCACTCGTCATTAAAGGCGATCCGCGGGTGAAGGCCTCTGACGAGGATCTCCAACAGCAGTACGCCGTGGAGCAAAGAATGCTGAAGGCGCTGCATGAGGATTACAGCAGCCTGCAGGAGCTGCGCAGTCTCCGCGCACAATTGAACGAATTGAAACCGCGCGCAAAGGGAGCGCTCGCCGACTCGATCAGCAAACTGGATCAGCAAGCCGCAGCAGTCGAAGGCAGCGGCGCTGGATTCGGCGCGAGCCTCAGCCCACAGGCGCAAAGCTTGACTCGTCTGAACGGAGCGCTGGCCCACATCTATGACGTAGTAAGCCTGGCTGACGCGGCCCCCACAACCCAAGCGGTCGCCGCCGCCGATCAGCTTGAAAAAGCACTGACATCGGAGACTTCAAAATGGAACGAAGTGAAGAAGGGAATTGCTCCGCTCAATCAGCAACTACGAAGCGGCGGTTTGCCTGCCATAGATCTGAAGAAACCTGCGCCCGCCCAAGCTGAAGATGAGGGCGGGGGAGATGAGCCATAAATAATAGGTGCCGCCGGAATGGCGGGGCTTACAACGCCATCTCCATAAACACATTCGCACGCGCGTACGGAGAGGGGATTACCTGGTCCGGAGACACGTGGCGGAATCCCACCGATTCGTACAGATGAATCGCATTCGCCAGATTGCGATTGGTCTCGAGGTACAGACGCTCCGCGCCTAGCTTCTTTGCTTGCGCAATCGCATATTCGAGTATCTTGCGGCCGATGCCGAGGCCACGATCGCGCTCCAGCACAGTCATCTTGGCCAGCTCGAACTCTCCTGGTCCCATGGGGAGCAAGGCACAGCAACCGACGGGACGATCATCGGCGAGCGCCATAAAAATGTGCCCACCGGGCTCGATGATGTTCTTCACCGGATCTTCGAGCACCACCCGATCTGCCGCTTCGATCATGAAGTACTTGGCGATCCACGCCTCGTTCAGATTGCGGAACGCAGCTTCATCTCCGGGCTTAAACGGCCGGAGATGTATTGCCGGAGCGCGGTTGAGCATGGCGTCTTCGATCAACATATTAAGAATCGGAGAATGTACTGAGGCTTCCATGGCAAAAATGTAATGCCTATACCATTGATACGTCCAATATCTTGTTCATAATGATTGATATCCTATGAGTCTCAATTGACTAGCGGACTATGAATCAGGACATCGAACTTCGACACTTGCGCTACTTCGTAGCCGTCGCGGAAGAATTGCATTTTGGGCGAGCAGCGAATCGCCTGCACCTGGCGCAGCCGCCGCTCTCGCAGCAGATTCGTAAGCTGGAAGAGATCGTGGGATACCAGCTGTTCGCGCGCACCTCTCGCGCGGTAAAGCTCACGAGTGCGGGAGAGATCTTTCTGGAGCGGGCGCGTCGTACTCTGCGCCACGTACATGAAGATCTCGAGGAAGCGCGCAGCGTCGGCCGCGGAGAGGTTGGCTTCCTGAGAGTGGGATTTATTGGATCGAGCATGCTCACCGCCTTACCTGGGATGCTCGGACGCTATCGACGTCAGTTTCCCAAAGTGAACCTGCAGCTCAGCGAATTCCACACCTCGGGCGTGATCCAGCAACTGCTGGACGAGGCGATGGACGTTGGCGTAATGCGCGATAGCGGACCGACCGAGGGACTTGTTGTCGAAGCGCTGTTCTCCGAGCCATTCATTTGGGTATTGCCCAGCCGGCATCCTCTGGCGAAATGCAAGAAGCTGAGCGGCGCCGAACTGCGCGATGAGCCTTTCGTCATGCCGCCGGTGATCGCCGGTCGACGCGCCTATGACAAACTCATATCGCCATGCGAGGATTCCGGATTCCGGCCGCAAGTTGTTCAGGTGGCGTCACAGTGGCTGACGATCCTGCGGCTGGTGGGGGCAGGAATCGGAGTAACAGTTGCCCCCGCCTGTGTGCAGCGCATCGCTACACCAGACGTAGTCTGTCGAAAAGTTCAAGGAACGCGAACCAGGAGCGACATCGAACTTGCCTACCGCGTTGGCGAGGATCGCGCGATTGTGAAGACCTTCTGTGACCTCGCGAGAACCTTGCTATCCTGCAACTAAATTTCTGGCCGAGTTGTCGGGGTTGAAGGCCCTGTTCCCTGTCCCCCGTAACCTGTTCCCTAGCCCCTAGTCCGACCACTGCCTGAATCGAACAAGCACGCCTTCAACCATCGTCGCCTCGAGCGTGCTGCCATCGCGCTTGAAGGTGAGAATTTCGACGCGCAAATCGCCTTCGGTGCCGGTCTCGCGCTTCACCGGAGCGCCGTAGAGGTGCACCAGCTCCGTTTCGGTCATCCCCTTGTGCAGACCGGCAGCAGGGAAGTTGTCGTCCGAGGGAGCAGTTGTTGAAGCTGCGGGGCGCTCCGCTGCGGGGAAGTCAATCCAGCTCCGAAGAGCTGACTTCACATAGTCGGGATTGAGCGCGCGGGCAGGAACTCCGCCGGGAAACAGGAGATTAATGTGCGACACTGCAGCCGCAGCGCGCTGACGATCGTCCGTGCTGGACGCGAGTTGCGCGAGCGCAGCTTTGAGGCGCGCGTCTTCGCGCTGGCGCTGCCTGCGCAATGTATCGAGCTCCTGCTGCATCTTCGCTTGCCGCTCCGGATCGGCTTCATTCTGAATATCTCGCTCCAGAGCTCGCTCGCGCGGACTCTTCTCAACCGCGACGCTTGCCGCTGGGGAAGCATTGTCGGCTTCCGCAGTCGCGCTGCCTCCGAGTTGCAGCTCGATGCTCTTATCGTTTACGCGCACACTTGTCAGCGGAACGGATTGATTGCGACGGATCGCAACTCCAAACTGCTTGATGCGTCTGCCGTAATCCGCGTAATTAATCGGTGAGGACGAGTCAGGAAAGATATCGATTCCGGTTTTACTTGCAGGCAGGTCCTGCTTCACCACCACCGTCCTGCCCTCGAAGGAGTCGCGAAGGTCAGCCTCTGATTGAGCGCAGAGGTAAACAGCGCCGCCAAAAGCTAAGGCTGTTAGAACCAGAGTTCGTCGCATGATTCTCCCGGTGCACGGAAGCATGTCGAATTTTATCGCGATTGGCCGAATCGGCCGCTTTGCTGCTATACGGAACGATTTTCCCGGCCTCACTTGCGCCCGAGGAACCTGATCCTGGCGGTAAACGCTCTTCCGCCAAAGCCACCATACGTTGCGTAGTTCGGAGAGTCGACGTTGTTGTTCACGAACGCCGGATTCTTGCGATCGGTCACGTTCTCTGCTACTCCGCGCAGCGCCAGGGCGTATCCGTGAAAGGCGAAGCGCCATTCGAGTCCGGGACTAAGCGAGAAATGAGCGGGCACACGGTTCGAGTAGGGCAAGCCGACGATCTGATGATTCTGGTTGACGGCGGTCCAGGGGAATCCGATGTGGTAGTCGAGCGAGTAGACCAGATCGAGCCGCTTGAAAGGCGTGGGGAACCATCCCCAGCTGATGACCCGGTCCGGAACGTCCCAGGGCAGGGGACCGCCCATTTGAGTGCTGAAGATAGGATTGTTGAGCGAGTAGTCGACCACTGCGTTCGAGTGCGCGTAGGAGCGCGTGTAGGCACCGAAAACGTTGTAATCGCCATGAAAGTGCTTGCGCGCCGTGACCTGGATTGCGCGATAGTGGTCGCGCCGATCGTTGGTCAGGAGGTAATTGCCGGAGAGCTCCGAGGCAGTGTTGAGGTTCTGGAAGATGAATCCGTTGCTGCCATACTTCTGCAGATATTCAACACTCCCATAGATCGCGCCAGGAAATTTTTGCTCCAGGGCAGCGCTCCAATTCAGGAATCGGGGCTCGCGCAGCAGATTCTGGTTTACAAGGAAGTTCGTGACCAGTGGAGGACCGGTAAGCGTGGTCCCGAGAGCGTCGTAATAGTAATCAAGGCGCGGACCAGTCATAGCACGTGCGAGGTAATCGAGATGCGTGCGCTCGTGATAGATCCCGACTCCTGCAGAAATCTTCGTGTTGTGCTCCGCTCCCAGCACGTATGTCCCGGCGATGCGCGGCGAGTACAGCGGACGCCGCACGATCTCGTCCCAATCGAAGCGCACACCCGGTTGTATGAGCAGGCGATCGTCCGGCGACCAGCGGTCTTCGACGAAGCCGCCGAGCTCCAGATTATTGCGATCGAGCACAGTCAGCGGTGGCAAAACGCTGCGCCGATAGAGCGTGCCATCCGCACGAAGCAGGCTGAATGGCTGGTCCATATAGCGCTGGGTGAAGTTGATGTGATCGATCTCACCGCCGAACTTCAATTCGTGGCGTCCCAATTTGGTAAATGGACTCAGCGTCAGATTCGTGATTCCCTGTGCCCGGCGCGAAGTGCCGTGGAAGCTCTCGAAATAGTTTCCTTCATTCAACGTGGGAGTGATCACGAATGGGGTCGCGCCTTGTGGATGGTACTCGTCGCGAAACTGGTTCCAGGCAAAGCCCGTCTCGAGCAGCGCGCCGCCGGAGAAATAGTGCAGAAGCTTTGCTGTCGCGAGATGTGCGTTAATGTCGCGTCTTACCGTCGCCGACGCGGGAGTGAGCAGCGAGAGTCCCTGACGGTTTTCGTCCTGCACATTGTTCAGCAGGGAGAAGGTCAGAATGTCGTTCGGACGCAGATTAACCTGGACCTTGGCCAGATTGCTGCCGCGCAGGAAAGGATCGCGATCCGAACCTTCAGGCAGATCTTTGAAGACATAATTGTCGTACTCAGCGTCCGCGGAATCGAAAAACCAGATCTTACCCTTCTGGATCGGGCCAGAAACCGTGGCGCGTGGCACCCACTTGTCGAAGCTGAATCCCTTGCCCTTTTTGTTCTGCCAGGATGGGATGAAGTTCGTAGCGTCAAAACGAAAATGGTCGTCGCCCATCCCGGTGTTGAAGTTTATGATCCCACCCGATTCTTTCCCAAACTGGGTGGAAACGCGGGTGCTTTCAACATCGACCTGCCGCACCGCGTCCGCGCTGAAGCGCATGGAGAGATTGCCGCTGACAGGCGCAGTAATGTCAAAGCCGTCGAGCACATCAGTGCTCTCGTAAGTATCGGCCCCGGCAACGTGAACTTGCCCGGTCGAGTCCTGCACTACTTGAGGGAAAAAGGGCAACAGATTACGGATATCGCGCGACGTGGGATAGGGAATGTTGACGATCTCGGGCGTGCCCAGCACCTTGCCATCGGACGTTTGCGCAGGATCGATTCCCTGAACCGTGGCGCTAACGTTCACCGTCTCTTTCAACTCCTGCACATGTGGGATCACGATCTCGAGCGTCTGCGCACCGTTGATTGTCAGATCCTGCTTGGTCACGGGATAGAAGTTTCTTTTCTCCGTACGCATAGTGAACGTGCCATCGGGGTCGAGGCTGACAAAGCGTCCGCGGCCCGCGGCATCGGTCTGCACCCGCAGCACTTCTCCGGTTCGTGTATCAGTAAGAATGACAACAGCGTCCGGAACAACGACACTGTTTTCATCGCTCACCACGATCGTGAGTGAAGTTCCGGAATGCTTTGAGGGTGCCACCGGAATGGTGCCCTGATGGCCCGGGGTTTGCGCCAGCAGCCGGGGCGCGAGCATCGCGAAAAGCAGGAAGGCGGTGTGGACGATCCGCATTCGCAAACGTAAGTTGCTGGGTGTGAACTGCACCTAATACATATTCGCAGAACCGCCCTGAAGATGCCTGCTAAAACAAATAGCACGAGTTACCGCTGTCATTCTCATTAGAGACTCAAGGGCAAAACCTTTGAACACGGAGGTCACGGAGGTCACGGAGATGCCGGAGCGAAAAACAAGACCCGATACTCGTTGGCTCGGACGTCTGCTTGCAGCAAATTTACGCTGTTATTCTCATAAGAGACTCAAGGGCAAAAGCCTTGAACACGGAGGTCACGGAGGTCACGGAGATGCCAGAGCGAAACCAACAAGACCCGACACTCGTTGGCTCGGGACGTCTGCTTGCAGCAAATTGGCCCCAGCGAAACTCCCCTTCGTGACCTCCGTGACCTCCGTGTTCAAATTGTGTTCTGCCGCGCCGCATCTTCGTACTTGCAAGTTGCTGGTGTTCTGTAGCAGAATTTTGCCGTTTCGAGCTGTCGGATCCCATTCACTTCTCACTGGCAGCCCAGGCCTTGGCACCGCGCGTTTGGTTCTAGGATTAGCGGCTCAGTGCAATTGCACGAGCTCAGGCCCCGAACGTCGGCCCTGATTTAGTTCGCCGCGGCGAACATGTACGCAGTTTGGAGAAGCCAGGCGGACTCGATCCGCTCAGTTGGCTCCGTCCTTTCGGGCTCCTTTTAGGCCCGGTCTCAGGCCCTGACAGAGAGAATTACACCAGCCACTGCTGGAAGGCTGGGTTTGGCGCGGTTCGTTGAGGCCCCATGGATACCTCTTCCCACGACGTCTTGCTCGTTGGTGGCGGCGGCGCAGGTCTGCGCGCGGCAATTGCCGTTGCTGAAACCAATCCTAATCTGCGCATCGCAGTGATCTCAAAGGTCTATCCCATGCGCAGCCACACCGTTGCCGCCGAAGGCGGCGCTGCCGGTGTGGCTAAGCCCGACGACTCTCTCGACGACCATTGTTACGACACAATCTCCGGCGGCGACTGGCTCTGCGATCAGGATGCCGTCGAGGCCTTTGTAAGAGAAGCGCCGCAGGAGCTCTTGCGACTTGAGCACTGGGGATGCCCCTGGAGCCGCGAGCCCGACGGCCACATCGCGGTACGCGCCTTTGGCGGAATGAAGAAGAAGCGCACCTGGTTCGCCGCTGATAAGACCGGCTTCCACATTCTGCACACCCTCTTTCAGACCACGCTCAAGTACAACGAGATTCATCGCTACGACGAGTGGTTCGTCACCAAGCTGCTCGTCGACGATGGCCGCGTGCAAGGCGTAGTTGCGATCGAATTGATGTCCGGCCGCATTCAGGCGATTACTGCGAAAGCGGTGATTATCTGCACAGGCGGCTGCGGTCGCGTCTTCCCATACACCACCAACGCCGCCATCAAGACCGGCGACGGCATGGCGCTGGTTTATCGCGCAGGCGGGCCGCTGAAGGACATGGAGTTCATGCAGTATCACCCAACCGGCCTTCCCTTTACGGGAATTCTCATCACGGAGGCCGCGCGCGCCGAAGGCGGATATCTGCTCAACAAAGACGGATATCGCTATCTCCAGGACTACAACCTCGGCAAGCCCGAGCCCAAACCGGTACTGCGTTGCATGGAATTGGGCCCGCGCGATCGTCTCTCGCAGGCTTTCGTGAAGGAATTCGAAAAGGGACGCACCATCGATGGGCTATACGGCCCTGTCGTGCACCTCGATTTGCGGCATCTCGGCGAGAAGCTCATCAATCAGAAGCTGCCCTTCGTGCGCGAGCTGTGCCTGAAATACGAAGGTCTGGATCCCGTGACACAGCTCATTCCCGTGCGTCCGGTGGTGCACTACATGATGGGTGGAATCTCCACCGACATCGATGGCGCAACTCCGCTCCGCGGCTTATTTGCCGCCGGTGAGTGTGCCTGCGTGAGCATCAACGGAGCCAATCGGCTTGGGTCGAACTCGCTGCCCGAGATCCTTGTCTTTGGCGCGCGAGCAGGCAGAGTTGCTGCGGAGTACGCGAGCGGCGTACCCGACACCGTGAGTCTCCCGATCCTCAGGCAGGCAGAGGATGAGCGCCGCCGTCTAGAGCAGGAGTTCCTGCGAAAGACCGACGGCAGGGAACGTGTAGCCACGATTCGCGAGGCCATGCAGAAGGCAGTCGAAGACGGAGCCGGTATTTACAGAAATGAGAAGTCCTTGCGCGTTGCGGCGGGAAAGCTGGCTGAGCTACAGGAGCGAGCGCAGAAGCTGGCCATCGACGATCACTCGCGGACTTTCAATACGGAGCTGTTGTCGGCGCTCGAATTGACCTGCATGCTCGACGTCGCGATCACCATGGTTCACAGCGCGCTCAGCCGCACCGAGTCGCGCGGGGCGCATCAGCGAACCGATTATCCTGCACGCGACGACGCCAAATTCCTCGCTCACTCCGTGGTCACGCGCTCTCCCGAAGGCTCCCCGCGCATTGAGTACAAGCCGGTGGTAATCACGCGCTGGCCTCCTGGCGAACGCGTGTACGGACAACAACCAACGTTAATAGCGGCAAAGGCATAACATGGCACAGACCATTCAGCTCCGGGTTTCGCGTTACTCGCCCGAACGCGATGCAGAACCCTACTTTCAAACCTACGAAGTGCCGGTGAAAGCAGAGTGGGTGATCCTTGATGCGCTCAACTACATCAAGGACAAGATCGACGGTACGCTGACATTTCGCTGGTCTTGCCGCATGGGCATCTGTGGAAGCTGCGGCTACATGGTCAACAACGAGCCCAAATTGGGATGCGCAACCTTCCTCACGCAGTACACGCCTGGTCCGCTGACCATCGAGCCACTCAGGAATTTTCCCGTGGTTCGGGACTTGGTCATCGAGATCTCAGACTTCCTGGAAAAACTCAAGAAAGTGAAGCCGTGGCTTATCCATGAGGATGGAAATGGCACCGGCGAGTACCTGCAGA
The DNA here is from genome assembly GCA_003225175.1 of Acidobacteriota bacterium. NCBI lineage: Bacteria > Pseudomonadati > Acidobacteriota > Acidobacteriota bacterium. The sequence goes on along the minus strand of QIBA01000046.1, from coordinate 6,622 downwards.
CTCCCGATCAACTCGAGGAATTCCGCCAGTACAGCATGTGCATCAATTGCCTGCTGTGCTATGCCGCATGTCCTATTTCGGGACTTGATCCGATCTTCACGGGTCCCGCAGCGCTAGCCTTGGCCCATCGCTACAACAAAGATTCGCGCGATCAAGGCTCGGCCGAGCGAATGGCGGTGCTCTCGCATCCGGAGGGAATCTGGGGCTGCACATTTGTCGGCGAATGTACCAAGGTCTGCCCCAAGCACGTCGATCCCGCAGGAGCCATTCAGCAATACAAATTGGCCGCGGCGATCGACGGCATCAAACAATTCCTCATGCCCTGGGGACAGCGACAGGAGAACCAATGAGCAGTTCTGGGCAAGCTTCAACTCCGGCGCAGGCATCCGGCGGGGCAACTTCTCCCGCTTACACGGAATTTCATCCGCGCTGGTACCGCCCGCAAGTCTCAACGTACTGGTGGCTGGGCAAATGGGCTTACGTAAAATTCATTCTCCGCGAATTGAGCAGCGTCGCCGTCGCGTGGACCGTCGCCATCATATTGCTTCAGATGTTTGCGCTTATTCGTGGCCAGCAGGCGTATCTGCGCTTCGAGCATGTGATGCGCGCTCCCTGGATGATCGGGCTCAACGTGATCGCGTTCGCTTTCCTGTTGCTGCACTCGATCACGTGGTTCAATCTGGCTCCAAAAGCGATGGTAGTTCGCGTTCGCGGAAGACGTCTGCCGGCGCCGCTGATCTCGGGGCCGCAATACCTGGCCTGGATCGTCATCTCAGCGATTGTGGTCGCCATCATCGTTTCGCGTGGATAGGGGATTATGGTCAATCGAGAAACTGAACCGATCTTCTGGACACTGTTCAGCGCCGGCGGAGTCGTAGCCGCTCTTTTTCTGCCGGTCCAGTTGTTCATCTTCGCCTTGGCGGTGCCGTTCGGATGGATGCATGCTCCGGCGTATGAATCGCTGCGCGCGCTCGTGCATTCTCCCATCACGCGAATTTATCTATTCGTTCTGTGCTCGCTGCCGCTGTTCCACTTCGCTCATCGCTTCCGCTACACGTTGTATGACGGGCTTCAGATCAAGCACCTGAACGAAGTCGTCTTTGCGGGATGCTATGGAATCGCAGTTCTGGGAACACTCGCGGCGGCATATTTGCTCTGGGTGGTGTAAGGAAAAGGCTCAGGTTTTTGAGCAGGAGTACACAATGGAATTCAAGCTGAAATCGATTTCCCAGGCTGGAATCGGCACCGCCATCGCTAAAGCCGAGCGCTATCGCTATCTCAATGAGCCGGAAGAGGCGGAATCGATTTGTCGCGACATCCTCGCTGTCGATCCGAATCATCAATTGGCGAAGCGCATCCTCGGCCTTGCCATTACCGATCAGTTTTCCGGCGGAGTCAACGATCGCGTGACCGAGGCTTCGTCAGTCTTCGACAGCCTCGAAGAACAATATGCTCAGCTTTACTACCGCGGCATCTTGCATGAGCGTCACGCCAAAGCCCAGCTTAGCGCCGGACGCCCGCCGCAGGCGGTTGCCGCCGAGCTTGAAGAGGCGATGCGCTGCTTCCAGGGCGCTGAGCAGCGTCGCCCTGCGGGAAATGATGAAGCGATTCTGCGCTGGAATCGTTGTGTCCGGCTGTTAGAACAGATTCCCATGCCAGAGCCGCGCGAGGAGATGCAAAGTTTCGAATCGGGAGACACTTCGCCACAGTTCCCGGCGCGGACTACGCCGCTTCGCGCCGGCAGATCTCGCTGAAGCCTACTCAGGAATCCACTTAGGCGCGGCGCTGAATAATCCGGATACAAATCCAATCTGGTAAACCAGGAATAGCCCGAAGGCAACGCTCACGATCCCAGAGGTCGCGCACATATAGCGATTTAAACGGGCGAAGCTCTTGCCGGTCCAGACTACCGGCATCGCGATCACCGCCGTCATAAGCATCATTCCGGCGATGGTTCCTATGCCGAACAGGAGCAGATACCCGATCGCCCACACCGGGTTATGAATGGTAGCCAGCACCAGCAGAGCCACAGCCGCCGAGCCTGCCAATCCGTGGACAATGCCGATCACCAGCGGTCGCACCAGCTGATATGCGCCAAAACGGGACAAGGCGCGATCGAGAAGTCGTTGCGATTGTGAGTTGGTCATGTTTGCTGGTACTGAACTGTCGGAAGAAACGTGCGTTGGGCTGACTCGTCCAGTGAACCAGGCCAACACTCCCGTGAGGTTGAGCACGCCCAACAAAATCAGCATCAGCGCAACCGCGAATTCCATTGAAAGTCCAATGCGAGGAGGAATTGCAATATCGAAGAGGATGATCGCCGAACCCACAATGAATATCGTCAGCGTGTGACCAACCCCCCAGAGCATCCCCACCAGGCTTGCATGACGCAGCGTGCGAAGCCTCGTCACGATCGTGGTCACAGCAATCACGTGATCGGGATCCGTCGAATGACGCATCCCCAGCAGCAGTCCGATGCCTGCCACCAACAACCATTTCGCACTGGCAAACGCCGTGATGTGAGGCAAGCCAATCGGCTTCAACGATTGCGCCATCAGCGCCGCTCCGACAATGCTGATGAATACCGCTGAAAGCAGCGGCAATCCTCGAGAGATCAGCTGGCTCTTTGGATTCCAATTTGAGATCAGTCGTCCTGCTCGCACCATGACAAGCCCGACGGCAATGAGCACCGCTGCCAGTCCAAGGCTGAAGGCCACGATCAGGAAGAAGCCGAACGCAATGCGATGCAGCGCGATCGCGCTGAGGAGCACAACCAGCGCCGCCGGACAAGGCACCAGCCCGCCGGTAATCCCCAGAATGATTAGCTGACGCGTCGAGACCGGTTGCCGCGCAGCTCCGGCTGCGCATCCGTCGCTTCCGACCGCGACTGGATGGCTGCTTTTGACCAATCCGTCATACCAATGCGTGTGATCTTCGGCCAGTGATGAATCCTGACCGATCCACCGCCGTAAAAATAGCCATACTCCCAGGACAAAAATAATGAGTCCCGAAATGGAACCGAGCCAGGGATAAAGCTTCTCAGGAAGCACGTAACGCGATGCATACAGCGTGATGGCTCCCAGCACATACACGCCCGCAGTGTGGGCGAGGGTGACGATCAATCCGAGGAGTACGGCATTCCAGGCGGTGCCGCGGGATCCCACAAGGTACGCTGCAACTAACGTCTTGCCATGGCCCGGCTCAAGCGCGTGCAATGCGCCCAGTCCCATAGCGATGATTGCGGCCGTGAGGAAAAACCATATGCTGAAACTGCTGGAATTGATCAGCTGGGTAAAAGCACTGCGCGGCGTGGGCTGAGAATTCGCAGCGAGTCGCGGCGCTTGAGTTTTGCCCGGAACCGCAGAACCCGCAGTGCTCGCGGCGGTGGACGCCAGCGGCGTAGTGAATAAGCTCAAACTCGGTTTAGCGGCCTGTTGCGCAGGAACATCGCGCCGCGCGGCTGACGCGATCACCGGCATAACGAAGATCGCATTGGCACTCAAATCCTGCGGCGGGCTGTTGAGCAGATCGGTAGGATAGTTCGACAGCTCAGCGCTGCGGTCCCTTTCTGGGACATTGCTGGTGAGCTGCAAGTCCGGATCGGCATGGACCACCACTTCCTTCCAGCCGGCGCGCCCGGCAAAATTGTCGTCGTGATATTCCACTCGATGGCGTCCGGAGCTGAGCCTGGTCAATGGCGCGTGGCAGGTGAAGCCGAATTTCATGGTGGGAAGCCCACCTGCGCCGGGCGGAAAAATCACCTGGCGCTCGGCGCATTCCAGTTCCACGGGCCGCCCGTCAAGCTTCAAGGTAATGCCGCGCCAGAACTCGTCTGCTTTCCTCCGGAGATAAGCGGAGATGCGAGGGTCTGCGGAATCAGCTTTGAGTCCGGCGGCCTGCAGCTCCTGGAAGGTAGGAATTTCCGCCATGTCGATCATGTAAAGCAGTTCAATTTGGGAACGCGTAAGCGTAATTCCCGAATAATGGCTCACGCTGAAGTTACCCATGGGATGGGCGACGAGCGGGACTGCTGCAAACAGCACAAAGGCAAGAAGAGCAAGGCCTGTGCTCGGTCCCACGAATTGGCGGAATTGGCGGATTTGGTTCGCTGCTCTCGGCACTCTCTTAACGCTGCTCTTCGCCATGGACGTTGATTGGATGAACGTTGATTGGAGAGTATAGCTGGCACACGCTCTCCGGCGGGCATCGCAGCAAATTCCGTGCAGCAATGCGGCTCGCTTCAAGGCTGGAAGGACACCACACCCTTGGCGTCGATCCTCCTGAGAGCACTCCCTGATTGGCAGCCGACTTGCCTTCCGCAATCAGAAGGTTCTACGACCAGCTCCTGCGACCTGTACGTCTTTGGGAATGTACCCAAAGAATCCCCTGCATGCCATGATTCCCTGGTGCTCGGATTCCCCGCCGACAAGGAGGGACTATGAAAAGCACAAAGCGCTACCTGCCGATTCTCGCCGCAGGCCTGCTGTTGCTCTTGAGCAGCAAGCTGACGGCGCAAAGCGCACAAACGAGTTTTGACAGCACGCTCACCCTGCCGGCACTGCCGTGCATTAACAACTTGCCAATGGTGCTGACCGGACCGACGGCTGTCGACTACCAGGTGAACTCCACTGGCGACGCGTCTCACGTGTCTCTGCACTTGCAGATTAAAGCCAGCGGTCAGGACCAGGCCAACAACGCCTACCAAGTCAATCTGGAAGGCAGTGCCCAGTTCGCTGACGTATCTACAACCAGTTATGACATTCCATTTCACTCGCAGTGGGTCGGACAGGGAGCAGCGCTCAACTTTGCGCTTACCGGAGTCATTAGCGTCTTCCTGGACGAGAACGGCGCAGTGAGCTACACGCAGGGAAAGTCCCTCGACCCAACCTGCACAAACTGAAGGTCACCATCCCCCATACGCCTCAACGGATCGGCGGCAGCCCCGCCGATCCGGAGACGTACTTCACCCCTGTCCCCTGTAACCCGTCCCCTCTCTGTTGGTTTTGTCGGTTTGCCTGAGCCGAATGCCGAACGCCGAATGCCGATTGCCAGTTCCCCGGCTGTTCACTTCACCCGATCACCCGATTCTTCCTCCCCCACGGACAACTACCTTCGTGACATGATGCGAGCACTTCCACGCTTTCACCACGCGGCATAACCGGCCTATAGTTCGGTTAATTCCATGAAAAAACTGGCGCTATCTGCGGTCCTTCTCGCCGCCTTCAGTCCGCTCCTGCTTGCCGGACAGACGGAGCGCATCTCTCTCTTTGATTCCTACGTTACGGTGAATGCGGATGGCTCCATGCTGGTTTGCGAGACGATTGAAGTGCAGGCTGCCGGGCAAAACATTCGCCACGGCATTTATCGTGATTTCCCGACCCGGTATCACGATCTTCTGGGCAATCAGTACAACGTAGGTTTTCAAATTGTCGGGGTGGAGCGCAACCGCAGTTCCGAGCCGTACCATATTGGAACCATCGACCACGGCGTACGCGTCTACTTCGGAGACTCCCGGCTCATGCTGCCGTCTGGAACATACACGTATACGTTCACCTACACCACCAACCGGCAGCTAGGTTTCTTCGCGGATCACGATGAGCTTTATTGGAACGTAACCGGCAATCGATGGCAGTTTCCCATTGACGTGGCAACCGCCACGGTCGTTTTGCCGGAGCAAGTTCGCCAGGCCGATCTCGGCCTCGATGGTTACACCGGCTTCCGCGGAGAACGCGGTAAGTTGCTCACGCATACCCGTAACGCCGAGAACAATCCTCAGTTCAGAGCGGAGCACTTAGCTCCCGGTCAAGGACTCACCATCGTAGTTTCCTGGCCCAAGGGACTCATTCTTCCTCCCTCGACGCAGCAGAAGCTGAACTGGTTCATTGCCGATAACCGCGCTGTGGCGGTAGGGCTCGCTGGGCTCGCATTGGTCCTTCTTTATTACTTTGCCGTGTGGAACATGGTCGGACGCGATCCCGCGGCGGGAACCATCGTCCCGCTATACGAGCCGCCAGACAACATGTCGCCTGCGGCCATGCGATACCTGGAGCGAATGAACTTCGATAACCAGGCTTTCGCCTCGCTGATCATCGATTTGGCGGCGAAGGGTTATCTCACCATCGATCGCGATGCATCACTCACCTACCGGCTGATTCGCAAGCCCAGTTTCGTGGAAGCGGATAAAGCGCTCTCTCCCGACGAGAAGCTGCTGGCGAAAAAACTATTTGAGAACGGCAGCACCGTTTCTCTGGATCGCCAAAACTACAATCTTCTCCACCGCGCCCGCAAAGCGGTGCAACTCTCTCTTCGCGCAACTATGGAGAAGATCGATTTCCTCACCAACTCGCAGTACATGTGGCCGGGCGTTCTCCTTACCCTTGCCACCATCGGCGCTGTGGTTCTCCTGGGCCAGACTTTCAGTACGATGGCGGCGCTGTTTATGGCGGTTTGGCTTACCTTCTGGAGCCTGGGCGTTTACGGTCTGCTGACCGCGGTCGTCAAAGCCTGGAAAGCGACGATTTCCGGAAAGCCCATTGCCGGAATCGGAGCCTTCGTTCTCACGCTGTTCAGCCTCCCCTTCCTCGCCGGCGAATGTTTCGGGATATACATTCTGTACCAGAGT